>JAYVBU010000071.1:0-8744 GCA_043750335.1 Betaproteobacteria bacterium
ACCCGATCCAGTTGCTTGGCGCGGCGGCGGTGATCGCAGAGCGGCGACTGGGCGACTTGATTACGCAGACCAGCGCGCAGTGCGGTGAGGCGCGGTAAATCAGCCGCAAGTCGCGCGGCGATTTGCACATAATCACCGGGCAATTTTGCCACGAGATTGGGCAGACCAACACGACGCATCATAGAGGCTCCCCAGCGCGCGACCATGGCATGCCCCGCCAGGGTGACTACTGGAATCCCCATCCACAGCGCTTCAAACGTGGTGGTGGAGCCGTTAAAGGGGAAGGGGTCAAGCGCAATATCAACATCGCGATACGCCGCCAAGTGCTCGACAAAGGTCAGTGACTCGGTGACAAGCCGTATGCGCTCGGCAGGGATGCCGTAGTGCGCGAACATCTCCAAGTAATGCGCGTGCACGAAGGGCTCGTTGAACATTTCTTTGTACTTCAACACGAGGCGCGAATCTGGCACTGCTTTCAATACCTCGGACCAGATGAACACGCTTTGCGGGTTGAGCTTGGCCACATTGTTAAAGCAGCCGAAGGTGATATAGCCACGTCCCAAAGCAGGTGGAGGTAGGGTGGGCGGCGCATCGTTCAAGGGTAGGTGCAAATAAAATGTTGGCAGACGCACGAGTTTTTCGGTAAACCACTCTTGGGTATCGGGCGGGTTCATGATGATGTCGGTGATGAGGTAATCCATGTCCGCAAGATAGCTCGATGCCGGATCATGGAAGCTCACTTGCACCGGTGCTGCGCGATACGCCGCGACCATGGGTTTATTGTTGTCGAAGCGTGCAGCGAGGATCACCAAAATATCGACCTCATCGCGCCGCACCAAATCGGCGACTTGCTCATCCGTCATGCCACTCACGTTCTGGTAACGATCTGCAATTTCTTTGAAGCGCTCGGTCAAGGCATCTTGCTGATTGACCGCGCCATACAGATACAGCTCAAATTGATTTCGATCGTGCCCTTCTAATACTGGCCAGATATTGCGCCCGACTGGGTGCAGGCGAAAATCTGAGGAGAGATAGCCTACGCGAATTTTTTTATTGGGGTCTTTGCGCGCCGCGAAACGCGCCATGGCGGACGGCGCGCCGAGTGATATCGGCATGCGTGGTGGCACTGGATTCTCTTCGTACACATACAACTCAAATAGTAGCCTGCACCGTTTTGCTTCTTCATGATGCGGATTTTTTGCTAGCAATAAACCCAGATAGCGCATGGCCTCCGGCGCGTCGCCCACTGACCACAACAGCTTGGCCATATTCAAATACGGCGATTCATATTCCGGCTTCAAACTGATCGCGCGTTGTAAGGCGAGAAAGGCATCTTGTATTAGGCCCAGTTGCATCAAATTCGCGCCTAAATTGTTATAGCCTTCTGCAAATTGCGGATTGCGTTTCACCGCTTGGCGCGCTAACTCGACTGCGTCTTCGGTGCGCTGTAGATTGCCCATCACGGCGGCCTTATTGCTGAGCGCTTCAGGGTAGTCGGGTTGCAGTGCGAGCACTTGATCGTAATACGGTACGGCTTCCTCTTGCCGCCCGGATTCAGCCAGGGAGTTGGCCTTGCTAAACAGCGCCAGAATAAAACCGGGCTTGAGTGCCAGCGCGTGGTCCAGGTGCGCGATCGCCTCATCGAAGCGATGATAGTGGCGCAAGATATTGCCTATATTCACCAGCGCTTCCGGATAGTCCGGTTTGAGCGCAAGCGCCTTTTCAACCAAAGGCCGCGCTTCGTCGATGCGGCCTAACTGAAACAAAGTGGAACCGAAATTGTTATAGCCTTCAGCGAATAAAGGCGCGCGCGCCAGGACCATCTGATAGTAGGGTAACGCGCGCTCGTATTGGCCCAACAAATGACAGCTATTGCCAGCGTTCAAGGGGGCGTAAGGGTTTTGCGTATCGAGCTTTATGGCGCGTTCGTATTCGGCCAGCGCCGCTTCGTGTTTGCCGCTATCGGCTAAGGCTAAACCCAATTCGTGATGCGCTTCGGCATTCTGCGGTTGGAGCTTGATTGCTTTTTTAAACGCTTGAATCGATTCATCCAGGCGCTTGGCTTGGCGACAGGCTTGGCCTAGGTGAATGTGGAAATGGATGTCACGGTTATTTTTTTTAAGCGCTTGATGGATCAGCAAGATGGCATCCTGATGTTGGCCACGCTGATGCGCGATCAAGCCAAGCAGGTGTAGCGCATCGGCATGCTGTGGATCAGCTTGCAGCACTTCGCGATAGTATTGTTCGGCCTGCGCCAAATCGCCCGCGCGATGATGCGCGACGGCTTTATCCAATACCGGTTGCGTCACTTCGCCACCACCGCACACCATTCAGCCAGCTTGGCGAGTAGCGCTGTCATCGCGCGATTGGCCGCTTCGGCACCGCCGCTCGCCGCTTCGGCTTTGGCGATGACTTGCGCCTCGAAGGCGCGTGTCGCAATCACCGTGCCGCTCCCGACATCGACCAACTGCGCGCGCAACACTATGCGCACCTTGCTCGGAGACTGCGTGAAATCTTGTATCAAACTCACTAGCTCGGTATCCAATCGCACGTTGGCGCGTACCGATGCAGGCGACTGCACCACCGCGCCGAAAGCGCCGCTCGACTCCAGCGCTTGTACCAATAAGGGGGTGAGCATACGCGAGGGCGTATCCACCCAGCGATGGTAGGCGTAGTACTCGATACGGTTCGCTTCGCGCACATAAGCCATGCCCGGCGAATCGAATCCGGGATGCGCGCGTGTCGGCGTGACTATGAGCGTGAGCGCGGATTTCGCATGGGCAGATTTTGGTGGCAGCGTAGCACTCAGCAGATAGGAAACCGTATCCGCTTGCTTGCCTTGCGGGCCAATGCACGCAGCGAGTAGCGCTAGGCCGATCAAACTTATTCCGCTTACCCACTTCTGCATTGCGTCACCTCAATTTAAATTATCCCTGAATGCTGAGCCCTGCCCCCTACTCCCCCGGCCCGGCTCTGACTTTGCCTCTGCCAAAAATCAGCATCTCTGGCTGTTGTTCTATATCGGTTCCCACACGCTTTAATGTGGCCGCCAATTCGCGCATCTCTGCGGCCAGCGCGTTTAATTCCGGCAGGGTCTGTCCGGATAGATCGCGCAGTGGTTGGCGCGTGTCGTCTAACGTGGTGCGTACGCTGCGGCTTGCGGCAGAAATATCCGTGACCATAGCATCCATCATGCCCGCAGTTTGATTCAGGCGCTTGGCAAGCTTGCTTACCTCATCCGCCGCTTGCGCGCTGGCATCAAGCGTTCGGCCCGCATTTTTCATTACCGTTTCAAGCGCCGGTTTTTGTTCGGCGAGCATTCGAGTCACGGCCTCAATGTTGGATAAGGTCTGCTTCATGGATTTACGCATCTCGTCATCGGTCAGTGCGTTGAGGTTTTCGCTGGTTTGGTTCAAGTTGCCAATTAGGCCATTGACTGCCGTATCGAGTTGCTTCAAAAACGAGTGCTTGGTGGGGATGACGGGATACGGCTGATCTTTGAGTTTGATGAGTGCGTGGGCGTTGGCTGTCCCACCCGATAGCTCAAGTGACGCCAGCCCCGTTAACCCCTGCATTTTTAATTTAGCCACCGTGTCTGTTTTAATGGGCGTACCCCGATCAATCTGCATCAGTACCCGTATGCGGCCGCTTTGATCCGGTGACATGACGATCTCGACCACCCTCCCCACTTCGACGCCGCGATAGCGTACCGGGGCGTTGCGATTCAAACCCGCGACTGATTCATCAAAATATGCATTATATTTTTCCCTATCCTGCTGAAGCTGGCCACCCGTAGAGAGCCAAAATATTACGCCAATCAAGGCGCTGCCCAAGAGCAGCACGAAGATGCCAACGACGGTGTAATTAACCTTGGTTTCCATGCAATCTTCCTGCGGCTCGGCCACGTGGGCCATGAAAATATTCTCGCACTAAGGGGTGCGGCGATTCGGCTAAAGCGCTCATCGTACCCAGCCCGGCAACCTGCTTATCCCCCAGGATAGCGACCCGGTCCGCAACACGCCACAACATATCTAAATCATGCGTCACAATAATGATGGTGAGTTTGAGCGATTCCTTCAAGCTCAAAACTAATTCATCCAACCCACTCGCCGCTAAAGGGTCGAGACCCGCAGAGGGCTCATCGAGAAACAACAGCTCCGGGTCGAGTGCAATGGCGCGCGCCAAGGCCGCCCGTTTTTTCAAGCCGCCGGATAATTCGCGCGGAAATTTATTGGCCGCATTGGCGGGTAAGCCAGCTAGTGCGATCTTGATATGCGCCAGCTCCGCAATGTCATTCGCGCTGAGGTCGGTATGTTCTTGCA
This sequence comes from Betaproteobacteria bacterium, assembly GCA_043750335.1. Taxonomy (GTDB): domain Bacteria; phylum Pseudomonadota; class Gammaproteobacteria; order Burkholderiales; family Thiobacteraceae; genus RBG-16-58-11. Next base: position 4,323 of record JAYVBU010000071.1, read on the forward strand.
ATGGCAAGGCCACATTTTCGGCGACAGTCAGGCCAGAAAATAATGCCCCGCCTTGAAACATCATGGCCCAGCGCCGACGTAAACGAGCGGCCGCAGCCGCGCCGATATGGGCGATATCCTGACCCAGGATACGAATACATCCTGCGTAGGGCGGCATCAACATCACCATTTCACGCAGCAAGGTAGATTTACCGCAACCGCTCGCACCCGCAATCGCAAAAATCTCGCCGCGCATAATTTGTAAATTGATATCCTCATGTATCACATCGCCACCGAATCGGGTGACGAGATGCGCAATGTCGATCACCACATCTGTCGTCATTGCGCGCCCAAATTCGTTGCGCTCGCCACGATAGAAAAAATTGCATCGGCAATGATGATGAGAAAGATCGACTGCACCACGGAGAGGGTCGTCTGCCGCCCGACGCTATCGGCGCTGCCATGCGCTTGAAAACCAGAATAACACCCCACCAACGTGATAATCATGGCGAATACCGGCGCTTTGGCTACGCCGAACATAAACGTAACACTCTTGACCGCATCGTCGAAACGATCCAAAAAGGTATGGACATCTACATCGAGTTGCGTGGCCGCTACCAGCATGCCGCCCAACACACCCGTAAAATCGGCGAACACAGTAAGCAAGGGCAAAGCGATCATCAGTGCCAGCAATTTGGGTAGCACCAGCAGCTCCAATGGCGACACGCCCATAGTACGCAATGCATCAATTTCTTCAGTCACTTTCATGGTGCCGATCTGCGCGGCATAGGCCGAACCGGATCGCCCAGCAACGATGATCGCTACCATCATCGGTGCCAACTCACGCAGCATGGATAAGCCCACCAGATCGGCGATATAAATGTTCGCACCGTATCGCTCTAGCTGCACCGAGCCTTGATACGCGATCACCATACCCACTAAAAAAGAGAGCAGCCCCACTATCGGTAGCGCATCGAAACCGGCTTGCTGGATATTGGCGAGAATAGAACGAAATCGCAGATGCTTAGGTGACTTCAGCACGCGCAATAGGACAAGCGTATTTTCACCGACAAAATGCAACATGCCGTGCGTTTGTTTTAGCCAGTGCATTGCCTGATGCCCCAAAAATTCGATTGGGCCAGTTTCATGCACCTGCGCTGGATCAATTTTTTTAGGCGCGCGCGATTCCACTAAACGCCGCAACGCAGCGTATTCCGCCTGCATGCCTTCGACCCGGACGCGCTGGCCTTGTTTGTGGCGATCTACCTCGATATGGTGCAACACCCAAACCCCGGCGGTATCAAGCTGCGTCACTTGAGAAAAATCTATGACCAGCTCGCCACCCGCCACCCAAACAAGTTTGTCCAAGCGCGCGCGTAAACCGGCGATGCCATGCACCGACCAGTCGCCGCTGCAAACCAAACGCTGGCCCGCTTCAATTAGCGTTACGGAGGCGCTCACGATAGCCATATTGGATGTAGGCATAGTGGGGGAATATAGCAGGAATCAGGCATCGGGTTCGCTGCGTACGCACCGCAGGAATAATATTCCTGGCAGAAGAATCTAAACGCAGAACTGCATCTCCTGATGCCGATCTAAGCCTAGCGCATCGTCGCCAGCAGTGATGTGGGTAAATCCGCTAAGCGATACTTGCCGGTCTGTACCGCGCGCGCGAGTTTTTCCAACGTTTGCTCACTGAGCAGCGCGACGACTTTTTTCTTGATCGGTACCCATTTCACGTGCATCGGACAAGCCGTAGCGTCGGAACAGACTTTCAAACCGAGCACACAATCCTGGGTAAAGCTCGGCCCCTCGGTCAACAGTAGAATCTGCATCAAGACTGTTTTTTCTGCGCCCTCGCGCAAGCAAAAACCGCCGAGCCGCCCCCGATAGGAATACAGCAAATTTCCCTTGCACAAACTCTGCATGATCTTCGCCAAATAAGCCGACGGTACATTCAGATGGCTCGCGATCTCGCGGTTCAAAACCGGCTCCCCGGGCGGGCGGGTTGCAACGAAAATCAGGGCCTGTATAGCGTATTGACTGGTGCGGGATAGAATCATGGCTGCGTAAAATACCTCATTCGGAGAATTTTATCCGAAATCCAGATTTTACACAGCAAGGGGCAAAACACAGAACGCAAAAAGGTCAGGACCAACAAAATACCCACCGTAGGCTACGACCAACGCGCGCAAATCACTGGAAGTGGAATCCACCATATGATTCGAGGGAAACCTCAGAATCAGACACGATTGTTTTATGCCTGATCTGCGCTCTTGCCACTACCCCAACCACCTCACCATTTCACTCAGCGGTATTTTGAAATAATGATCCACCAAAAACGCCGCAAACAATAAGCTCAAATACAGTATTGAGTAAGCAAACGTTCGTTTCGCAATTGCATCGGTGTAATGTTTCCAAATCAGATAAGCGTAGTACAAGAAAACGCCATCCAAGGCGATTGCTGACACCAAGTACACCAAGCCACCCATCCCGGTTGCCACTGGCAATATCGTTGCCGCCGTGAGGATCACGGTATAGAGCATCACATGCAATTGGGTAAATTGTTCGCCGTGGGTCACTGGCAGCATGGGCATGCCGGCCTTGGCATATTCGTTTTTGCGATACAAGGCCAAGGCCCAAAAATGCGGCGGGGTCCAGGTAAAGATAATCAGAAACAGCAGCAGCGCATCCGCGCTTACGTCGCCCGTTACTGCGGCCCAGCCCAGTACCGGCGGCATGGCACCCGATGCGCCGCCGATGACGATGTTTTGCGGGGTGCGCGGTTTCAAGATCACGGTGTAAATAACGGCATAGCCGACGAATGTACCAAGCGTGAGCCACATGGTGAGCGGGTTGACCCAGGTGTTGAGTAGCACTAGGCCGATGCCACCGACGATGCAAGCAAAGAGTAGCGTTTGGGGCGAGGTCACCTTCCCTTGTGGTAAGGGGCGTGCGCGTGTGCGCGCCATGATCGCGTCGAGTTTTTGCTCGATCAGGCAGTTGATCGCTGCTGCCGCGCCCGCCACGAGCGCGATGCCGACGGTGGCGGCAAGTAATATGTCTAACGGAACCATGCCAGGGGTGGCCAAGAACATGCCTATCACAGCGGTGAATACGATGAGTGATACGACGCGCGGCTTGGTCAACGCCAGGAATTGTTGACCACGAACGAGCCAATGATTGATTGCAAGCGTTTCCATATCGGGTTCCTAAAATACTGTGCTCATAACCGGGCTGCGCGCCTATCGCTGCAACGCTTTGTGCAATCTGAAGTTTAACATTACCAGCGCGATCAGCAGCAGCGCGGCGACGCCGTTATGCGCGACGGCGACCGGCAGCGGCAGACTGAATAACACATTGGATACGCCCAGACCGATCTGCACTAGCAACACCAAGCCGATCACCGCACCCAGTTTGGCGAGGGAGGCGATGCGCAGCATTTTAAATACGAGCGTTGCGATCAGCAAAAAAGTAATCAGCGCGCCGACACGATGCGTCCAATGAATGGCGGTCAACGCATCCAAGGACAACAACTCGCCTTGCGCCGTCATGCCCAATTCGCGCGCGAAGTGGAAGGCGTGGCCAAAATCCATCGTCGGTATCCATGCGTCCTTACACAACGGTAAATCGGCGCAGGCGAGTGCTGCATAATTCGAGCTGACCCACCCCCCTAGTGCAATTTGCAAAAACACGACGAGCAAGCCAAGCAGCGCCCAGCTTTTCATGCGCGCTGCATCCTGTACCCGCATCTGGGGAATGTCGCGACTCTGGCGCTGACCCAACCACACGAGTAGCGCCAAGGTGCTCATGCCGCCCAGCAAATGCAGCGTCACAATGGCGGGCTTTAATGCGAGGGTCACCGTCCACATGCCGAGCAAACCTTGCATGACGACCATCAGCACAAGGAGGATGGGTAATCCCACGCCTTGTGCCAGTTGATTACGCTTCACCCAAGCCATGACGCCGATGATGACAATCAGCAAACCCAGAGTGCTGGCGAAATAGCGGTGGGCCATTTCCTTCCAGGCTTTTGGCGCGGACACCGGGCCACTGGGCCGCGCTGCTTCAGCTTCAGCGATGTGTTCGGCGGCGTGCGCGGGTGAGAGTTTGCCGTAACAACCAGGCCAGTCTGGGCAGCCTAGCCCCGCATCGGATAAACGCACATACGCGCCCAATACGATGACACCGAAGGCCAGCAAGGTCGCAGCGAGTATCAGCTTTCTAAACATGGCTTATTATCCAATTTGAGAATATTTGAGCAGGCGTCCTAGGTCTTTATTCATGCGCTGTATATCTGGGTTCGCTGGCCAACGCAGGATTATGTTGCCGAGCGGATCAATTAGATAGATGGACTGCTTCGCTGCCGCCGCTGCGGGAAGCTTGCCGATCAGCGCGCCCGACTTATCTTTTAACAGCAGCATATTGTCGATTTTTTGGATT
>JAYVBU010000072.1:0-8698 GCA_043750335.1 Betaproteobacteria bacterium
GGGGTAAGCACCGAACCCATCGGCCCCGGATACACCCAACCATAGGCATGCCCACCGACGCGCTGATACACCGGGCAATGATTCATACACGCGCCGCAACGTATGCAGCGCAACATGGTTTGCAACTTGGTGCCGAGCAATTTGCTGCGGCCATTGTCGAGCAGCACGATATGAAAATGTTCAGGGCCATCGCTTTCCTCCACGTCCTTAATGCCCGTCAGCACGGAGATATAGTTAGTGATGTCCTGCCCGGTAGCGGAGCGCGGCAGCAAGCGAACCAAGGTCGTCGCATCTTCCAAAGTCGGCACCACTTTTTCGATACCGGTGAGCGCGACATGCACACGCGGCAGCGTCGTGGCCAAGCGGCCATTGCCTTCGTTGGTGACGATCAGCGCAGAACCGGTCTCAGCGATGAGAAAATTCGCGCCAGAGATACCCATATCGGCAGAGACAAAATGCGGGCGCAGAATCTCGCGCGCCTCTTGGCACAGCGCGGCAATGTCGGTCTTGCGCGGCAGTTGGTGATGTTGCTCGAACAAATCCGAGACTTCATCTTTTGTTTTGTGTAATACCGGCGCGACAATATGCGAAGGCGGCTCCTGCGCGAGCTGCAAAATGTATTCACCCAAATCGGTTTCGACGACCTGCACCCCGGCCGCTTGCAACGCATCGTTGAGGCCACACTCCTCGCTCACCATGGATTTGGATTTGACCACTTTTTTCACGCCGTGCTGACGCGCGATGTCACAGATAATGCGATTGGCTTCCTCTGCATTTTCCGCCCAGTGCACGATTGCGCCACGCCGTTGCGCCTCGTGCTCGAATCGAATCAACCATTGATCGAGATTGGCCAGCACTTGATCGCGAATAGCTGTGGCGCGGCGGCGTACCGCTTCGTAGTCATCCAAATGCGAGATCGCCTCGCGCCTCGCACCAACAAAACGCGGCTCGATATTTTTCAGCGCGCTTTGCAGGTTGACGTTCGCTAAACTTTTACCGGCGTTACGCTGAAATTTGAGCGAGGAGACTTTCATCTTGGAAAGGGCTATTTCACCACGGAGTACACAGAGGACGCGGAAGGCGCAAAGGACCGCAAAGAAAACCCACCCTCCCTTGCGCTGAATCGTATTTTCTTTACTCCGCGTCCTCTGTGTACGCTGTGGTGCAAAACTATTTTCAGTTTCATGGCGTCGTCCCCTCATCGCCCGCCAGCACTTCGGCGATATGCAGTACGCGCGTGGCTTGGTCGCCGATGCGGCGCAAACGGCCCTCGATATTCAGCAAGCAACCCAGATCCCCCGCCACCACTGTATTCGCGCCGCTGGCATGAATGTGGCGCGCTTTGCTATCGGCCATGCGGCTGGAAATCTGATCGAATTTGACTGAAAACGCGCCGCCGAAACCGCAGCAGGTCTCGCACTGCGCCATCTCTTTCAGCGTCGCATCGGGCAGCTGCGCCAGCAAGGCGCGCGGCTGCTGTTTCACCCCCAGCTCGCGCAGGCCAGAACAGGAATCGTGATAGGTGAGCTTACCGCTGAAGTTGCCCGGCACATCTTGCAACTGGGCGACTTGTACTAAAAAATCGGTCAACTCGTAAGTTCGTGCAGCCAAGGCGCGCACACGGCGCGCTGCTTCGGCATCATCGAGAAATAACGTTGGATAATGCGTCCGTATCATGGACGCACAAGAACCCGAGGGCACTACAACATAATCACAATCCGCAAACTCAAGCGCGAGTTTGAGCGCCAATGCGCGCGCTGCGACGTGATCCCCCGCGTTGAACCCTGCTTGGCCGCAGCAGGTTTGCTGCTCGGGCACGATGACCTCGTACCCCGCGTGCACCAACAAGCGCAGCGTAGCAAAGCCGATTGATGGCCGCATCATATCCACTAAGCAAGTTACAAAGAGTCCAACGCGCAATGGGTATTCCCCCAAAATATTTCACCACAGCAGATGCAGCGGAAAACCATAACAGCTTCCTTGCGCTGCCTTTTTTTGCAAACCCGCGCCAGTTTACGCCGGACACCTAAGCTTACCCAAGGTCATTGCCAAAGTAAGGCAAAACACTTAAAATTGCCGGTTTTCGCTATTTCAAAGCTTTCAAGGAGAAAGTCATGGCCAATTCGGCACAAGCTCGCAAGCGCGCGCGTCAGTCGATCAAGCAGAATATGCACAACGCGAGCCTGCGCTCAGAGTTGCGTACTGCCATCAAGAAGGTACAAAAAGCTGTTAGCGTCGGTGACAAAGCCGCCGCCCAGAAGATTTATCAAGATTCCGTCAGCGTAATCGACCGCATCGCGGACAAGAAAATCGTCCACAAAAACAAAGCTTCTCGCCATAAGAGTCGCTTATCTGCACAAATCAAAGCCCTGGCTTAATACCTGCCGCCTGCAAGCGGTGACGTCAATAGATGACGGCCACCGTTTCAGGCTGGGGCTTACCCCACCTCTGCACATCTAGCTTTTTAAACACAGCGCATCCAATAAGCTTTCTGTCTTGTTGTCCCCGCTAGGTCTGTTTTCGCTCGTCGTACGCGCTACGCGCTTTCTTCGAGTCGCACCCGGCGCGTTATTCATGGCCCTTCATTCCGGTAAGCTTATGTTTTAATTGTCTTTATTTTTCCGCTTGCATGAGGCGGCGGTTTCGCTAAAAATAGCCGACTTTATCGCTACACCATTCCTAAACCAAACGTGCATTCAAGGAGGAACCGCATGAAAAATCCATTGGACTCTCTCTGGGGAACAGTCATTTCTGGCCTGATCCTGACCGTAGTGTTGTACTACGTCGCCGTCAACTTTCTAATTAGCAAGGGGGTATAAAAAATGGAACATATGCCGGCAATTTTCCGTTGGATCCACTTAATGGCAGGCGTAATGTGGATCGGCTTGCTGTATTACTTCAATTTTGTACAAGTCGCTGCGCTTAAAGACGCGATGGCAGATGGTACGAATGCTGGCATCACCAAGCACATTGCTCCACGCGCCTTGTTCTACTTCCGTTGGGCCGCCTTGGTTACTTGGCTGGCTGGCGCTGCTCTGTTGGGTGCGCGTTTTGTACCGGCCTTCACCTTAGAATCTGGCAACGCCTTAATCGGTATTGGCGCTTGGCTCGGCACCATCATGCTGTTCAATGTGTGGGGTCTGATTTGGCCAAACCAGAAGAAAATTCTGGGCATGAAACCGGCTAGCGATGCAGAGAAGGCCACGGCCCGCCGCGTTGCCTTCCTGGCTTCGCGCACCAACACCATGCTGTCCATCCCCATGCTGTTTTTCATGGCTATTGGCGGTGTGCACGTCTTCTAAAAACACCTTATAATTCAGCTTCAATGCAATCCCACACGGCGGCTTTGGTCGCCGTGTGCTTTTTTGGTGAGATGAAATGTCGCATTTGATGAATACCTATGCCCGGCTCCCCGTTGCGTTCGTACGCGGCGAAGGCATTTGGTTATGGGATACCGAAGGCAAGCGTTATCTGGACGGCGTGGCCGGGGTCGCTGTCAACACCTTGGGCCATGCCCACCCCAAACTCGTACAAGCGATTAGCGAGCAAGCCAAAACGCTGATTCATTCTTCTAATCTCTACCAAATTCCTTTGCAGGAAAAACTCGCCGACAAGCTGTGCGAACTATCCGCCATGGATAATGTGTTTTTCTGCAATTCCGGCTGCGAGGCAAACGAAGCCGCGATCAAACTGGCCCGCCTCTATGGACATCAAAAAGGCATCGAAGTCCCCACGATTGTCGTGATGGATAAAAGCTTTCATGGTCGCACCATGGCTACCCTGACCGCTACCGGCAGCCGCAAAGTGCAAGCCGGATTCGAGCCGCTCTTGGCCGGGTTTGCGCGTGTGCCGTACAACGATGTCGAAGCCGTGCGCCAAGCTGCGGCGCATAACAAAAACATTGTCGCGCTGCTGGTCGAACCGGTGCAGGGCGAAGGCGGCATCAATATTCCTGACGCGGAGTATCTCGGCGCGCTGCGCCAGATTTGCGACGACAACGGCTGGCTGTTCATGTTGGATGAAGTACAAAGCGGCATTGGCCGCACCGGCACCTGGTTCGCGCATCAACATACTGCGATCAAACCCGACGTGATGACCCTGGCCAAAGGCCTGGGCAGTGGCATGCCAATTGGCGCATGCATCGCGCGCGGCGCGGCGGCAAATCTATTCAAACCCGGTAATCATGGCTCGACTTTCGGTGGTAATCCGCTGGCCTGCACGGCGGCGCTCACAACCCTTAAAGCCATCGAGGAAGAAGGTCTGCGCGAAAACGCCAGCCGTATCGGTCTATTCATTGTGAACGCCCTCCAACAAGCGCTGGTTGGAGTCGTCGGCATCACCCAAGTACGTGGCCACGGCCTAATGATTGGCATTGAGCTCGACCGGCCCTGCGCTGATCTGGTTAAGATCGCGCTCGCACAAGGCTTCATCATCAACGTGACCTCGGATAAAGTCATCCGCTTGGTGCCGCCACTCATCATAAATGAACAGGAAGCCAGCGCCCTCGTCGCAGGCGTGGCTGTGCTAGTGAAAGAATTTCTTGCCCAGGCGGCCTAATCATGCCCATGAAGCATTTTTTGCAATTCAAGGACCTCACGCGCGACGAGCTGGATTATCTGTTCGCGCGTACACGTTGGATCAAAACTGAATTCAAAGCCTATCGCCGCTATTGGCCCTTGGCCGATCGCACGCTGGTGATGATTTTTGAAAAAGCCTCGACACGCACCCGGCTCTCGTTTGAAGCCGGCATGCAGCAGCTTGGTGGCTCGGCGATCTATCTCAACACGCGCGATTCCCAGCTTGGGCGCGGCGAACCGGTAGAAGATGCCGCTGAAGTGATTTCGCGCATGAGCGATGTGGTGATGATCCGCACCTTCGAGCAAGACATTATCGAGCGTTTTGCCGGGCACTCGCGTGTACCGGTAATCAACGGCCTCACCAACGAATACCATCCCTGCCAGATTCTGGCCGACATCTATACCTATATCGAACAGCGCGGCTCGATTCAAGGCAAGACCGTGGCCTGGATCGGCGACTCGAACAATGTATGCAATACCTGGCTGCAAGCAGCTGAAGTGTTCGATTTCAACGTACACGTCTCGACCCCCCCCGGCTACGAAGTCGAACCGGAGCGCGCGGGCCTGTACGGCACCGACCACTACGAAGAATTCGCCGACCCGATGGAAGCGGCGCGCGATGCCGATCTGGTGACCACCGATGTCTGGACCAGCATGGGGTTTGAAGCAGAAAATGAAGAGCGCCTGCGCGACTTCGCTGACTGGCAAGTGGACAAGGACATGATGGCCGTGGCCAAACCCGACTCACTCTTTATGCACTGCCTGCCCGCGCATCGCGGCGAAGAAGTTTCCGCTGGCGTGATCGACGGCGCGCACAGCGTGGTGTGGGACGAAGCCGAAAATCGCCTGCATGTGCAAAAAGCACTGCTCGAATATTTACTCCTGGGTCGTATCGAATCATGAACATCGCTTATTTCAAAGACACCGACACGCTCTACCTGGAACTCGCACCCGAAAGCGCCACCCGCGCGTGGGAGGCACAGACTGGAATCGTGCTGAATCTTTCCGATGATGGTCGTGTCGTGGGCATCGAGATCGAACACGCGAGCCAAAAAACCGATTTGAATTTGCTGCGCGTAGGCAACTTTCCCGGCGAAGTGCATGCCGTTGCCGGTACGGCGCATTGAGTTTGAACAACAGCTAACAGCTGAACCGCGAAGGACGCTAAGGTACGCGAAGGAAAACCAAACCAGATTTACTTTGCGAACCTTAGCGTCCTTCGCGGTGAAATGCCGTTTGTAGATTTAACCCCTTATCGCAAGGTCACTTATGAGCTCAAGCAATAAAGTCGTGCTCGCCTATTCCGGCGGGCTGGACACCTCGGTCATTTTGAAATGGCTGCAAGACACCTATCAATGCGAGGTCGTCACCTTCACCGCCGATATCGGCCAGGGTGAAGAACTCGAACCCGCGCGCGCCAAGGCCCGCCAATTCGGCGTGAAGGAAATTTTCATCGACGATCTGCGCGAAGAATTCGTGCGCGATTTCGTGTTCCCGATGTTCCGCGCTAACACCGTATATGAAGGCGAGTATTTGCTCGGCACCTCGATCGCACGCCCGCTCATCGCAAAACGCCTGATCGAAATCGCCAAGATGACCGGCGCCTCCGCCATCTCCCACGGCGCCACTGGCAAGGGCAACGACCAGGTGCGCTTCGAACTCGGCGCGTATGCGCTGAACCCCGATATCAAAATCATCGCACCGTGGCGCGAGTGGGATTTACTCTCGCGCGAAAAGCTTTTGGCCTATGCAGAGAAACACGGCATCCCGGTAGAGATGAAACACAAAGCGGGTGGCAGCCCCTACAGCATGGACGCCAACCTGCTGCACATCAGCTACGAAGGCCGCGCACTGGAGGACCCCGCAGCAGAGCCGGAAGAAGATATGTGGCGCTGGAGCGTCTCCCCCGAGCAAGCGCCCGATGCCGCAGAATATCTTGAACTCGAATTCAAGCATGGCGATATTGTTGCGCTCAATGGCAAAACCCTGAGCGCGGCGAGTGCGCTCGCTGAACTCAACCGCCTCGGCGGCAAGCACGGCATTGGCCGTCTCGACTTGGTGGAAAACCGCTACGTCGGCATGAAGTCGCGCGGCTGCTACGAAACGCCGGGGGGCACCATCATGCTCAAAGCGCACCGCGCCATCGAATCCATCACCCTCGACCGCGAAGTCGCGCATCTGAAAGACGACCTGATGCCGCGCTACGCATCGCTCATCTACAACGGCTATTGGTGGAGCCCAGAGCGCGTAGCGCTACAGGGCTTGATCGACAGTACGCAAGACAGTGTCAATGGCTGGGTGCGGGTCAAGCTCTACAAAGGCAACGTCACCGTAGTGGGCCGCGATTCGAAAACTGATTCGCTGTTCGATCCCACCATCGCCACCTTTGAAGACGATGCGGGCGCTTACAATCAAGCGGATGCGGGCGGCTTCATTAAACTCAACGCGCTGCGCATGCGTATTGCGGCGAAGAGGAAGAATCGGTAAAGCAATAGACAGGATTAACAAGATTACCCAGGATTTACAGGATTTTTCTCCTGTTGCTTTGTCCTGTTAATCCTGAAAAATCCTGTGAATCCTGTCCATTTTTAAAAGGAATTTCTCATGACTCAATTCGATAACGTCTCCGTCGTCAAAAAAGCCAATCTGTATTTCGACGGCAAGTGTGTCTCGCACACCGTACTGTTTGCCGATGGCACAAAAAAAACCTGCGGCGTGATTTTCCCCAGCAAGTTGACGTTCAATACCGGCGCACCTGAGGACATGGAAATAAACGGCGGCGTGTGCAAGATCAAACTCGCGGGCAGCAACGATTGGCAAACCTACTCCGCCGGACAAACTTTCAGCGTGCAGGGCAATAGCAGTTTCGAGATCGAAACCGTCGAAACGCTTGATTACGTCTGCCACTTCAAATAGTCAAAGCCAAAAGTGCTAGCCACAGAGGTCACAGAGATGTCTCAAGTTGACGCTTGGGGCAAGCCGACTAGACTGCTTCAAACAAAGCATATTCCAAGCTCAAAGCTTTTCTCTGTGAACTCTGTGTCCTCTGTGGCAAATAATTTTGTTGAGGAAAAATCATGACCACCCTCGCTGTCGTCCGCAAAAATGGCCAGACCGCCATCGCGGCGGACACGCTCACGAAATGGGGCAGCGCCAAGGAATCGTCAGTCTATGTCACCAACCATGAAAAGATTTTTCAGGTTGGTGACAGTTTTCTGGCGATCACCGGTTCTACCACCTTCAAGCTGATCCTCACCGAATATTTTTCTCTACTGGAAGCGCCACCCAAGTTCGATTCCGTGCCGAGTATTTTCCGCACTTGGCAGGAATTGCACGCCGCCATGAAGGAACGCTACTTCCTGAATGCGAGCGAGGATAAGGAAGACGATCTCGAAACCTCGCGCATGTACGTATTGATCGCCAACGCCCATGGCATCTTCGGCGTTGCACCGCACCGCACCGTGCAGGAGTTCTCCAAGTTTTACGCCTATGGCGCAGGCGCAGAATACGCCATGGGCGCGATGTACGCTGCCTACGACCAGCCCAAACTCAACGCCGAAGCCCTCGCGCGTCTGGGGGTAGAAGCCGCCGCCGAATTCGACGACAGCACCGGTCACCCGATCAACAGCCACCTCATCCGCTTACCGAAACAAAAATAGGAACCGCCATGCCCTCGTTCGACATCACCTCTGAAGTGGATAAGCAAGAAGTCAAAAACGCTGTGGAGCAGGTAAACAAAGAAGTCACCAATCGCTTCGACTTCAAAGGCTCTGACGCGCGTGTAGAGCAAACCGACTACGAACTAACCCTGTTCGCCGACGACGATTTCAAACTCGACCAAGTGCAAGAAGTCCTCAACGCAAAATTAATTAAGCGCGGCGTGGATATCAAATGCATGGAAATCGGTAAATCCGAAAAAGTCAGCGGCAACAAAGTCAAACGCAGCGCCACCATCAAAACCGGCGTCGAAACTGAACTCGCTAAAAAAATCGTCAAACACCTCAAAGACAGCAAGATGAAAGTCCAAGCCAGCATTCAAGGCGATACCGTGCGCGTCACAGGTGCGAAGCGCGACGTACTGCAAGACGCGATTGCGTTGGTTAAAAAATCGGTTACTGACT
>JAYVBU010000073.1:0-3985 GCA_043750335.1 Betaproteobacteria bacterium
TGACCCAGCAACTTGATAATCTGCTGGATCAGTTCGACGAGATAGAAGACGTTTATTTGCGCGAACGTCAAAATGACGTGATCCAGGTGGTGGAGCGGATACTGAAAGAGCTGCTCGGCCATCCCGGTATGCCCGCTAGCGCGGCAACCCTAGAAGAAAACAGCATTCTGGTAGCGCACGATCTTTCCCCCGCAGACATGATCTTGTTCAAACGCCATCAGTTTGCGGCGTTTGTTACCGATGTCGGCGGCGTGACTTCCCATACGGCCATTCTCGCGCGCAGTTTGAATATCCCCTCGGTGGTGGCCTTGCATCATGCGCGGCAACTAATTCGCGAACGCGAGCTATTAATTGTCGATGGCGATCAGGGTGTGGTGATCGTCAATCCCGATCAACACGTGCTGGCCGAATACCGCATCAAGCAAAATCAATGGGAAATAGATCAACAAAAATTGAAGCGCTTGGCCAGCGCACCGACGCGCACCCTCGATGGCACGACGGTAGAACTCCACGCCAATATTGAGCTATTGCAAGATTTATCCCTGGTGCGCGATAACGGCGCGCGCGGCATCGGATTATTTCGCAGCGAATTCCTGTTTATGAACCGCCCCGATTTGCCGGGGGAAGAAGAACAATTCCAAGCCTATCGCGCCGTAGCAGAAGGGCTGGCGGGATTGCCGGTCACCATCCGCACCCTGGATCTGGGCGCGGATAAACAACTGACACAAATGGAGCATGGCCAAAGTGCCAACCCCGCTTTGGGGCTACGTGCAATCCGCCTGTGTTTGGCCGAGCCCCAGCTTTTTCAGACGCAGATTCGCGCTATTTTGCGCGCCTCGCACTACGGCATCGTGCATATGTTGGTGCCAATGCTATCTGCGCTGGGTGAGCTGGATCAGACTTTGCACCACATTAAAATCGCCAAGCTCAGTTTGGATGCGGAAAATATTCCCTACGACAAAGCGATCAAAATCGGCGGCATGATCGAAATACCTGCTGCCGCATTAATGGTGCAAAGTTTCGCCAAGAAATTGGATTTCTTATCTATCGGTACCAACGATCTGATTCAATACACGCTCGCCATTGATCGTACCGACGATGCCGTAGCGCATCTCTACGACTCGTTGCATCCGGCGGTGTTGCACTTGGTCGCGCATACTATCCGTACGGCCAATCGTGTCGGCACACCGGTCGCAGTATGCGGTGAAATGGGCGGTGACCCCAAGCTCACTCGCTTGCTGCTCGGCTTCGGCCTGCGTGAATTTTCCATGCACCCGGCGCATCTCCTGGCAGTCAAGCAGCAAGTACTCAAAACCAATATCTCAGAGTTGCACACGCTGGTATCTAAAATTTTGAAGGCCGAAGAGCCAGATAAAGTTCGCAGCTTGTTGGCTAAGTTGAATAGTATTTAATTTAGGGAGTGGTGGGCAGGAAGCTGAAAAGTCGCACCGCTCACTGCTCCCCACCTACCAATCCCCGTTATAATTTCACTTTTCATTTAGCTTCCATCCCCCCCTATGAAATCTTTGTTGTTGGCCTTCTCTTTATTTTTTGCCGTTTCGATTCATGCGGCCGATTCTTCGTTGCTACCGCCTGTTCCCGCGCCGGATATCGCTGCGCGCGCTTTTTTGCTTATGGATTTTCAAAGCGGGCAGGTATTGCAGTCACAAAAAGCCGACGAGCGAATCGAGCCTGCTTCACTCACCAAGCTGATGACGGCTTACCTGACTTTCACCGCGCTCAAACAAGGCCGTTTGAAGTTGGATCAAACGCTGCCCGTGTCAGAAAAAGCCTGGCGCGCCGAGGGCTCGCGCATGTTCATCCAGCCTGATACGCCCGTGCGCGTGGATGAATTGATGAAAGGCATGATCGTGCAATCAGGCAACGATGCTTGCATTACGCTGGCAGAGGCCATTGCCGGGACGGAGCAGGCATTCGCCATTTTAATGAACCGTGAAGCAGCTCGGCTCGGCATGAGCAGTACCCATTTCATGAATTCCACCGGCTTGCCCGACGCGCAGCATTACACCACCGCGAGCGATCTGGCGAAATTGGCGGCGGCGATCATCCGCGATTTTCCTGAACACTATGCTTTGTATTCGATCAAGGAATTTACCTACAACAAAATCACCCAGCCCAATCGCAACCGCTTATTGTGGCAAGACCCGTATGTGGATGGAATGAAAACGGGGCATACGGAATCGGCGGGTTACTGCCTCATCACCTCCGCCAAGCGCGGCGAGATGCGCTTGATTTCCGTTGTGCTCGGCACGGCTTCCGACAATGCGCGCACGGCAGAGAGCCAGAAACTACTCAACTATGGTTTTCAGTTTTTCGAATCGTACCGCTTATACAAAAAAGGGCAGGCGGTTGCCACCTTGCCGGTCTATAAAGGTAGCAACAATATGGTGAAGGCAGGTTTCACGCACGACGTGTTTTTGACGCTACCCAAAGGCCATTATGCGCATGCTAAGGCCACGCTCACCAGCCGCCAACCCTTGCTGGCGCCGCTTATCATCGGGCAACCTGTAGGCACGGTGAATGTCGGTGTAGAAAGCAAACCAGTGGCGAGCCTCACGTTGCAAGCGTTGGAAGAAGTCTCTGTGGCGGGCATATTTGGCCGTTCGTGGGATAGCATGCGGTTGTTGTTCAAATGATTTATCTCAATGGCCGCTTCATGCCGATTGAAGAGGCGATGGTGCCGGTGCTGGATCGCGGTTTTATTTTTGGCGACGGCGTGTATGAAGTCATCCCGGTGTATTCGCGTCTGCCGTTTCGCCTGACCGAGCATTTGTGCCGCCTGCAAAATAGCTTGGATGCGATAGGTTTAAAAAATCCCCACGACACCGCTAAATGGTTTGATTTACTCACCGCCTTAATCGCCCAGAACGCGGGCGATGACCAGTACCTTTATGTGCATATTACGCGCGGCGTAGCGAAGCGCGATCATGCTTTCCCCCGCGTGGTAACGCCTACCGTGTTTTTGATGAGCTCGCCTCTACCGTCGCCATCACCGACCTTAAAAATGCACGGCGTTAGCGCCATCACGACACAGGATAATCGCTGGCTGCGCTGCGATATCAAATCAATTTCGCTACTACCCAATGTGTTGTTGCGGCAGCAGGCGGTGGAATCCGGTACGGCGGAAGCGTTATTGTTGCGCGATGGATATTTGACCGAGGGCGCGGCCAGTAATATTTTTGTGGTGAGCCAGGGCACGTTGTTGGCGCCACCGAAAAATCATCTCATGTTGCCCGGCATCACCTACGATTTAGTGCTGGAGTTGGCCGAGGCCGACGGCATGCCCACTCGCGTTGGCCCGGTGGCTGAAGTGACGGTGCGTGCTGCGGATGAAATCTGGCTCACTTCTTCTACGCGCGAAGTGGTGCCGATTACCACACTGGATGGCCAAGCTGTAGGCAATGGCCAACCCGGCCCATTGTTTAAACGCATGGATGTTTTGTATCAGACGTACAAAGCGACCGTGATGCGCCAGCCCGAAGTTAAAAACTCGCCGTAGAGGACACACAGATTTTTTTCTATACCCCCTTGAAGGGTAAAACCAGTGCAAGCCTTGCGCTGTGCGCTCTGTGGTAAAAGGTTTGAAATAACATGAACGACGAAAAAACCACGCTACTGGAATTTCCCACCGCCTTTCCGCTCAAAGTCATGGGTGAGGCGCGGGAAGAGTTTGCTCAGTCGATAGTCGAAATCGTGTGCAAACACGCGCCCGATTACGATCCGGCCAGTATCGAGATGCGCCCCAGCAAACAGGGTAAATACCTTGGCCTGACCTGCACGATACAAGCCACCTCGCAAGCGCAGCTCGATGCGTTGTATCGTGAGTTGAGCGCGCATCCATTGGTTAAGATGGTGTTGTGAAGCGTGAACGGCAAGCAAGAACCATCGGGGGAGCAGAGCGTTGACGCTGCGCGGGTTTTTCAGCTTCCCGCTTCCCGCTTCTCGCTCACGATTAAACAGCTTG
>JAYVBU010000074.1:0-8693 GCA_043750335.1 Betaproteobacteria bacterium
TCTCCCTCTGCCCCCAAGCCCTTGATCCTGATCCGGGTAGCCGATAGCGTGCATGGCGAAATAAATCGCTCGGTTGTCATCGGGCATTACGGCCCAACGAACGCTGCGCGCCGCGCAGTTGAGATTTTGACCGCCGCCTTGATTGCGCTAACCGGCTTGGCGTTCACGGCGCGATTTCTAAACGACCATGCTGCCTTGATTAGGCGCTTACCGAAACGGGGCTTTCGCTTGAATATGCCGCTTACTCGGCGTTGATCGCACACGCGCTAGGCCGAAACCAATCCGGCAGACCGCTATGCAAACCCTAAGGCTTATCTACGATAGTGAGTGTTCTCACATATCGCAACGGTGGATGCTATTTACATCTGCCCACACAGCACAGGTGGATCAACCATGAATAAGCTTCCTCAAGTCACGCTCTTTTTTTGGGTCATGAAAATATGCGCCACTACGCTGGGCGAGACGGCAGGCGATTTGTTATCCATGACTTTAAATCTGGGCTATGCGACCAGCACTATCATTTTACTCAGCGTGTTTCTGGGTACGCTGTTCGCCCAGCTTGCATCAAAAAAATGTCATCCACTGCTTTACTGGATGGTCATTCTCTCCACCAGCACAGCCGGCACGACCCTATCTGATTATATGGATCGCACACTCGGGCTTGGTTACGCTACTGGTTCGCTGATCTTGGTTTCGCTCTTGCTCGCAACTTTGGCGTTCTGGCGTTGGCGTGAAAAAACGCTGTCCGTCGATAACATCACGACCTTTCGTGTTGAGTTGTTGTACTGGATCGCGATTTTATTTTCTAACACCTTAGGCACGGCACTAGGCGATTTTCTCGCAGACGACTCTGGCTTGGGTTTTGCTGGCGGCGCGTTGCTGATTGGCAGCTTGCTAGCCCTGGTTGTGGTGCTAGTGTTCTACACTAAAATCTCCAAAGTCTTTTTGTTTTGGCTGGCCTTTGTATTGACGCGCCCCTTCGGTGCGACGTTGGGGGATTTTCTCACCAAGCCAGTCGCCAAAGGCGGCTTGGATTTTGGCACGATTGGCTCGTCCACTATCTTGTTCACTGTCCTTGCACTCTGCGTGATTTACGCCACTTGGCTTAGTGGTCGCGCGCTGCGCCCCGTGCCAGCGCGCGCCCGACTTAAAACCTTGCGGTAAACTCGGCAGATAGCACGACTGCCGGGGTAGCGTGACATTGATCTGGATAGCGTGTTGCATCCAACGATGTCCGTGCCCTCAATTGTGCGGCCATCGTTTTTTTCACGACAGGAAATAACACCATGCGCGTAATGCTAGTTGAAGACGACGCGATGATCGGCGCAGCGATTGAGCATGCGCTAAAAGATGCGACTTATGCAGTGGATTGGGTGCGCGATGGCCTCACCGCGCTCAATACCATTGAACACCAAAGCTACGACGCTATGCTCTTGGATTTGGGCTTGCCTAAAAAAGATGGCATGGACGTACTACGTGCCATCCGCGCCAAAGCTAACCCCATTCCCGTGTTGATTATCACTGCGCGCGACGCGCTGGCAGATCGCCTGCGTGGACTGGACGGCGGGGCAGACGATTACATCTTAAAACCGTTCGAAATGTCGGAGCTGCTTGCGCGCATGCGCGCGGTCATCCGGCGCAAAGGGGGTACGGCCAGCCCACTGTTGAGCAACGGCGAGCTCACGCTAGACCCCGCTTCGCGCGAAGCGAGCATTCATGGCTTTGCCAACCGCTTATCCGGGCGGGAATTTTCCTTGCTGCAAGCGTTAATGATCCGCCCTGGCGCAATTCTCTCGCGCACTGAGCTCGAAGATCGCATCTATGGCTGGGGCGAAGAAGTCGAAAGCAACGCGGTCGAATTTCTCATTCACTCGCTGCGAAAAAAGCTCGGCAGCGACACGATCAAAAATGTTAGGGGGGTGGGATGGATGGTTTCAAAGCAAAAATAAGCCAGTCATTGCAGTATCGCTTATCGGCTTGGCTTGCAGTGGCCATTCTGGTGGTAGCACTCTTGGGCGGCATTTTTTCATTTTTATCGGCGCTGCGTGAAGCAATTGAAATGCAGGACGATCTGTTGCGCCAAATGGCGGCGCTCATCAATCGGCAATATTTACCCGCCGCGCCAACTTTTTCACAAACAAAAATTCACCGCAACGATGCTGAATCTCAAGTGGTAATTCATTTTTTGCAGCCGCTCAACGCCACGCCGAAACAAGCAAGCGGTGAGCTGGCCGAGCTCTCGCCGGACTTACCGGATGGTTTTCACACGCTGTGGGTGAAGCGACTTTCCTGGCGCATATTCATTCAGACGCTTGATTCTGGCGCGCGCGTGGCCGTCGCGCAACGCACCGCCGCGCGCGAAGAAATTACCCGCGCCAGCGCTTTGCGCACCCTTATCCCATTCATGATTTTGATCCCGGTCTTGCTCGTGCTGCTGGGCGCGCTAGTACGCAAAATGTTCCGCCCCTTAAAACAAATGGCGGCGGATTTAGATCAACGCTCAGTGCAGGATTTGTGTGAAATAAACGATACGCAATTGCCCTCTGAGATACGGCCTTTTGTGGTCGCCAACAACCGGCTATTAGCGCGTATCGCTCAGTCTGTCGCGGCGCAGCGCCGCTTCGTCGCCGATGCAGCGCATGAATTGCGCTCGCCCTTGACGGCACTTTCTTTGAACGCAGAGCGGCTAGAAACAGCCGATATGTCGGCTCAGGCAAGAGAACGCCTGAGCACATTACGCAGCGGTATTCAACGCACGCGTGGGCTAATAGATCAATTACTCACCTTGGCAAGGGTGCAGGAAGCCAGCCAAACACAGACTGAAAGCGTTTCCGTTCTGCACACTTTTCGCCAAGCACTAGAAGAACTCATGCCGCTGGCAGAAGCCAAACGGATAGATGTGGGCATGGTGAGCGAAGCAGACGCAACGGTCACCGCCAAAGCGACAGACCTGCACACCCTAATCAAAAATCTGTTGGACAATGCCATACGCTACACGCCGCCGAACGGACAAATTGATCTCTCCGTCAACACGCGCGATGGCCGGGTGATTGTACAAATAGACGATACCGGGCCGGGCATTCCAGAAGCCGAACGCGAGCGCGTATTCGATCCCTTCTACCGCGTATTGGGCAACGACCAAGTCGGCTCCGGGCTGGGTTTATCTATTGTCCAAACCATCGCCGAGCGTTTAGGCGCAACGGTCCGACTCGATTATGCAAACCCGCAAACGCAGACCGGCTTGCGGGTCAGCGTGAGCTTTCCCCTGTGCGCGATTTCTGCTTGATACCCTACATTGCTTGGCGCTGACCACTCGCAGTCGCCGCCGCGCCTCAATGCCTAAACGCTTCAACGGGCTCTAAGCGCGCTGCGCGCCATGCCGGGTAGGTTCCAGAGAGTATCCCTATCACCCCGCCCACCAGTGGGGCTAGTAAAGGCGCAGCCGGGTCTAACACTGGCGTCCATACTTGGTATGCTGACACGCCCACCACAATTAATACGCCAACACTCGCCCCAATGACGCCGCCAATGATGCCCATCGACGCGCTTTCAAATAAAAATTGCATTGCAATATGCGCGCGCGTCGCACCGATTGCCCGGCGTAATCCTATCTCCGGTGTGCGCTCCATTACGCCAACCAGCGTGATATTGGCGATGCCAATCGCACCCACCACCAGCGACAAGCCACCCAGCATGAGAAACATCACATTCAAATCGGTTTGCACTTCGTCACGTACCCGTTTGGGCTCTTGCGGCACTTCCACTTTAAGGGTGCGAGGGGCGTCAGGACGCAGTGCGTGGCGCGCTTGTTCGGCGATGAGATAGGGCGCGCCAATTTTTGTTTCGACAACCACGATGCCCGGCCCAGCCAAACCAAAATAGTGCCGGGCAGTGCCTTCGGGAATGATGACTGAGCCCAATAGCTCGGGTTTACGCGCCACATCACGCAATACGCCGATCACTAAATAAAGATAGTCGCCGACGTAGATCGCCGGAAGCTGCTCCAACCCGGTAATCCCTAAACTGCGCGCGGCGTCGGGGCCCAGCACGGCCACGCGATCTGCGCGGCTGGAGTGGCCTGCATCGGGCAGGCGACCGGTTTCTAATTGCGCGCGCACGGCTCTGAATAAGTCAGGCGAGGCCGCGCGTAAGGTGAGTTTGAATGCGCTCTGCGTCGTGGGGTCTTGTACCGGAGAAGATCGAACCAAGGCATCGCCCGCATCGACTTCACTCATTGATCCTGCTGCGATCACGCCATTTAAACGAAGCAAGCGTGCGGGCGCATCCCAGGGGATGGCTTTTGGATCAATGGTACCGGTGGCTTGACCGGGACGTGCGCTGATAAAAACTTCGGTCGCGGCCAGTTGATCGAATTGGCTGATGATGCGGTTGCCTGCGGTGCGCGTGAGGCCGAGGGTCGCGACCAGTGCCGCGAGCCCGATCACCACGCCCAACACGGTGAGCACCATCCGACCCGGTTTGGAAAACATACCGGCCAAGGCTTCATTCAATAAATCGCGCGACGAGATGCCGGAGCAGGCGATTTTTTGGGTGCGTGTGGTCGGCGCGGGGATCACTTTTTCATGCGTTTCTTCGACGCTGATATCCGTCAACTCGCCATCCACGATATGCACTCGGCGCGGCGCTTGCTGCGCGATATTTTCATCGTGCGTGACGATCACAACCGTAACACCTTCTTGATTCAGCTGACTGAGCAACGCAATAATGGATGCCGCTGATTTTGAATCAAGATTGCCGGTGGGCTCGTCGCATAGCAGCAAACTCGGTGCGCCGACTAGCGCACGGGCGATGGCCACGCGCTGTTTTTCACCACCGGATAATTTTGTGGGTAAAAATTCCGCACGATGACTCAAACCCACCCGCTTTAACGATGCCAGCGCCCGCTCACGCCGACCAGCGGCGGATTGTCTGCGGTACACCTCTGCCAGCATGACGTTTTCTAAAACACTGCGATAAGGCAATAAATGAAAAGATTGAAAAACAAAACCCAAATGTTGGCTACGTAAACCGGCGCGTTGGTTATCGGTGAGTTTTGTGGTGTCGATACCATCGACAAAATAAGCACCGCTGCTCGGCTGATCTAAGCATCCGATAATATTGAGCATCGTAGATTTGCCCGAGCCAGATGGCCCGGTGATGGCTAACCAGTCGCCGCGCTCTAGTGAAAGATCGACGCCGCGTAGCGCATGCACGGGCGGGTCAGTGCCATATAGCTTACCAACTTTAACCAGTCGAATCACGGCGTCTGAAACGGCGACGTCGGCACTCACGGATTTTTTACCGCTGCTGGTTTCTCCGGCGCAGCTTGCTTATTTTCCGGCGCGTTGTAGCCCACCACTACCCATTGACCGGGCGCGAGAGTGCCCTTAGTGGGTTTGACTTCCACATAGCCATCTACCGACAAACCGGGAGTGACGACCACGTATTCCAACGCACCTTTGAGATTTTGTACCTGGATTCGCGAGGTGCCATCCGCCGCGAGCGAGAGCGCACTTAAGGGCACTGCGGTAACTGCACCGTCGCTGGCTTTAATCGGAATACGCAAGCGCAAGGAAGTCCCCTCCAATTTGCTGCTTGTCTCCAACACGCGCACTTCAAAATACACATGGTAACCATCCACGCCGCGCGTTCCCGGGCTCGACGCGACGGCATCAACCACCCCCTTTGCTTTAATGCCGAGCGCTTGTTCATCAATCTCAACCTGCATGCCCGACTTGATGAGCGGCGCAGTTTCTAGTGTCAAAGATGAATCAATCACCAATTGCGTATTGGTGACCGACATAATCGGGCCCATCGCCTGCGCGCCGATGGTGGCGCTGACTTCTTCCACGCGAACTGGCAGCTCGTGGATAAACACAATTTCGTCCGCCGGAATTTGCACCCCTAATTTGCTCCGCGCCGCGCCCAATTCACCACTGATACGCAGCGCACGGTCGGCCGCCAAGCGGGCTTCAAGCTCGGCTACTTTTCGCGCATCCAATGCGGTCTGCACCGATTTTTTACCTTCTAGCTGGACAGATTTCATCGTGCCTTCGGCCAGGGTCACGCGCTCGCCTGCTAGGCGGGCATCGCGCTCCGCTGCTTGCACTGCTAATTCACCTTCCAGTTTGATCTTGGTTTCGGCAGCGCGGGCGACTTCCAATTTGGCATGAATCGCGGCGCGCGCGGTTTCCGGTTGACGCGGGTCCAACACAATTAGGGCGCGCTCAGCGATCAAGGCGGCGACCTCCGCCGCTGCCGCTTTGTTCGCATGTTCGGCTCGCGCACGTTCAGCCTCGACCGTCAGGGGGATTTTTCCCGGTGCGATACGCAATTTTTCAAACTCAGCTTTTTTAGCGGCAACATCGGCATAGGCCGCATTCACGCTTTGCTCTGCCGTCGCGCGCGCAGAATCAACCGTCAAGGCAGAGGCCGTGGTATCCGACGTGAGTTTGCTTTTAGTCGCCTCGCCCCACTCGCGCTCCAATGCGGATAGATTCGCCAACTGCTCTTTAGTCGCGCCATAAGGTTCCCAGCCTTTTGATTTGTACCACCGCGCCACCGCAGCACTGGTTTGCCGGTCGTACACACCATCCACGCGACCGGGATCGAAGCCAAGCTTTTTCAGTCCTTGCTCCAGTTGGCGCACATCTTCGCCACTCGTCGCCGGGCCTAAATCACGATACGCGGGAATTTTGCCTTGCAGCACAAACACCGGGCGACCAGATGCGGTGAGCAAGACCGCGCCTTCGCTGATCTCTTTGTTGCGCTGCGGCAACGAGGTAATCAAGCCGGGCGTCATTTTCAAAACAGAGGGTGCGAGCGTAATCGGCTGCGGCAAACCAAAACGTGCCTTGCCTCGGGTCACAATACTGGCGCTCAGCTCGCGCTGCTCTATCGGCACCAAAATCGCCGAGGGAATCGGCGGTGCGGTGCGCGCCGCTGCATCGGCGGGCGATTCAATACGCGAACCAATCGCCCACGCGCCCAGCGCCAGCACTGCGGCAAGCCCCACCACTCCCGAGATGACCCTGCTTCGTTTAGCCATAAATAAATTGCGTAAAACCATGCCGCTCTCCCGCTGCCGCCCGGTCTATCCTACGACCAACAGCAAGCGGTAACAAGTGCCACTCATTTTGGTTTTCGCGCGTACATTTCCTCCAAAATTTGCTCTTCGACTGGATCAAATAACGTCTCCTGCAACTTGAAATTTTTAGACGCCGCGCGCAGCTCATACTCTTGAAGTGTTTTAAGACCGGCCTTCTGTTCCGGCGTCATTTTCTCGACCAGCACCGTACCCCCGGCGGTCAACGCGGCAAGTCGCGCCCGCACATCGGTTTCGACATCATCCGGGTGCGTGTAGGTAAAGCCCGCTTTACGCATCTCTGCTGCATACGCTCTCAAGGCGGCTTGCATTTTGGGGTGCTTATTGATTAGCGCATCTTTCGGATTGTAATAATTCGCTTTGACTTGTTCCGGTTTAAACACCTGCTCAATCGCCTTGCGGGTACACCCCCCGGTCATGGAGAAATTTTCAGTTTCTAGTCCTATCGCGAACGTCGCGCCAACATTGTCGCCAAACAGTGTGCGGTTATAAGCGACCTGATCTGCGGACGATAATTTTTGGTAGATTTCAATGTTACGTTCGCCCAAACCTACTTTGCCGGGGCTGTATCCTTTAGCGAGCTGAGGCGGCTCCCCGGTATAGAGCGTTGTCACGCCAAAACCGTACTGCTTAATGAATTGTTCCTCGCTCACTCCGGGGAGGTGTTTGTCCGCCGACATCCCCCGCCGCACCGTGGTGTAATCCACCGCAAGGTAGGAAAATCCCTCTCCTCGCATGCATTGCGAAATCAACCCTTCTACTTTTGCAACCGCCTGCACGAGCTCGCGCTGGGTCAGGCCGAATTCCTCACCCCCTACCTTCGCGGGCGTTTGTGCAAACGCGCTGCCCACTAAAAAAAACAGGATGCCAGACAATATTTTCGCGCTTATTTTGCTTCGCATTTTTGCTCCGCTATTCGTTTATCTGGCATCACTTGTCAGCGCGGCTAACGCACCTGCCGCCAATAAGAAACACCCTATCATTCTGTGCCCAATACCTTGCCGCTGTTCATATCGACAAGAACGTCGGTTTCTTTGCCATTTTTCTTAGCCATAATTTCCACTACGTAAACATTCTTGCCACGTTTTTTTTCGATGCCTATGCCTGTCACCTCTCCGGGAATTTTCTTGAGTGCAATTTCGGACGCTTGCTCTTCGCTAATTTTAGGCTTTGCTGTGCTTTCTGTGCGTAACGCTTGGCTTGCGTAACCCTTACGCGTTAACTGTCCAGCCGCCTCCGTGATGGTGGCCAGATTGATCGTTTGTTCTGTCGAATATTGCACAGGCAGCAGGCTTGATTGGGCATTCCCCGCCACTAAAATGCTTGCTAGGCCAATCGTTGTAAATAAGCTACAACGCTTGTCTGTACGTGCATATGCTTCAAAAAAAATTTGCTTACTCGATATCATGGCGCGTCCTTTAAAATAGTTTTGCTGATCGCGCGCTCCACTCTACCCAGTCGGAGCGCGCACCCTATGCGCTAAAACGCAAATGTTATTCCGCAGGCGCTAATGCGTTGTACATCGACGCGCGCTTTTCTAAATCCAAAGCCGTTGCCCGCGCCTCTGCCATTTCTTTTGCGCCCAATT
>JAYVBU010000075.1:0-3979 GCA_043750335.1 Betaproteobacteria bacterium
CCTGCCGACAAAACCAAATAAGTTTCTCCTTACCCTTTCCCCGCCGGGCGACTTGCCCAGCGGGGAAATGCTATGCTCGTGGTAACTGAACTAAGGCTGGCATCACATGGGCAACCGACTTTCTAAAATTTACACCAAGACCGGCGACGATGGCAGCACCGGCTTGGGCGATGGCGCGCGCACACCAAAATACAGTGCGCGCATCGAAGCGATCGGCGCTGTAGATGAACTAAATAGCCAGCTTGGCCTGCTCTTGTCCGAGCCGCTGCC
Organism: Betaproteobacteria bacterium; assembly: GCA_043750335.1. Classification (GTDB taxonomy): domain Bacteria; phylum Pseudomonadota; class Gammaproteobacteria; order Burkholderiales; family Thiobacteraceae; genus RBG-16-58-11. The sequence goes on from JAYVBU010000075.1 coordinate 271, forward strand.
CGCACACATGCTCACCACCTTGACACGCATTCAACACGAACTATTTGAATTAGGCGGAGAGTTATCTATTCCTAACTATGTACGCATCAACGATGCCATGGTGACGCAGCTGGAGCAGGCATTAGATGCAATGAACGATGCCTTGTCGCCCTTAAAAGAATTTATCCTGCCCGGCGGTTCGCGCGCTGCGGCGCAATGTCATGTCGCGCGCGCAGTCTGTCGCCGCACAGAGCGGCGCTTGCTAGCACTGCATCAACAAGAAACCGTATCCCCCGCCGCGATCAAATATCTCAACCGCCTCTCTGATTTATTGTTCGTGATGTGTCGCGCGATCAATCAGGCACTAGGCGTGCCGGATGTACTGTGGCAACCGCTCAATTAGCGTTAATCGGTTTGCGCCAGCGACAAGCTTGAAACGATTTTTTTGCGAGCCGTTTGTTTTAGGCACTGTTGCCTAAAATCAGGCTTCTTTTAACGGTTCGCTCTCGATCCAACCTAGGTAAGGCTTTTAAAATAAGCTATTAATGGAGCCTAAAGGTTTTCTCCTTGCCACCGATATAGCTTTCTATTCATCGCAGAAAGGGAGGAAATGATGACGTTGCAAAAGATTCGTAAGGTAGCCACCGTGCATGGGATTAGTGGCAGCAAGCTCGACAAGATATCGCTAGTGCGCGCGATTCAGCGCCAGGAAGGCAACTTCGATTGCTTTGCCAGCGCGTATGACGGGTATTGCGACCAGAGTGGATGCACATGGCGCGAGGATTGTTTTACGTCCAGTCAAAAACCAGCTTCATAAAAAAGGGTGGCCTAAAGCCACCCTTTTTATTTTCAATCTCAATTCACACCATCACAGCCACGCCATCAAGCCCATTTCCAAAGGATGGGTGAGCAAAGTGTGCGATGGATAAACGCGAATTCGGTAATCGAGCCGACCGCATAGATTGGGTGCGAGATCCATCGTAAAGCGGTGCTCGCCGGTCTTGGTGTCGATGCCGCGAAAGTCGAAGCGGTAATGATGGAAGTCTTTGTTCTCGATTTTGTTCGGACGCGAAATCAACATCTCCACCACCACGTCTTCCGGCAGCAGCCCGTTCAGGCTCAAGGCCATTTCAAATTCCATCATGTCGCCGAACTGGATGCGTTTTTTTGGCGCATCCACCCGCTGCATACGGATACCGGACCAAGCGCCGCGTATGCGCGTCTTCCACGCCGCTAAGGTGCGCGCATTCTCGTAATTTTTTTGTGCGTAGAGGCGACCGCGCTTGCTTGCCGGGAGATAAAAACGGCTCACGTATTCACCCACCATGCGACTGGCGTTGAAGCGCGGTAGCAGCGATGCGATGGAGTGCTTCGCCATTTTCACCCACTCCGCCGAATAGCCCATTTTGTCGCGTTGGTAGTAGAGCGGAATCACATGGTCTTGCAGCAGCTCATACAGGGTTTGGCTGTCTTCTTTATTACGGCGATATTCGTCCATATATTCGGGTGACGGTTTAATCGCCCAACCGTTTCGACCGTCGTAGCCTTCACCCCACCAGCCATCGAGCACAGAGAGATTAATCACGCCATTGATGCCCGCCTTCATGCCAGAGGTGCCGGAGGCTTCCAAGGGATACATCGGATTATTGAGCCACACGTCCACGCCTGACACCATGCGCCGTGCAAGACCCAGGTCGTAGCCCTCGGTCATCAGCACTTTTCCGACAAATTCTGGCAGATGCATGATGTGATAAATCTGGCGAATCAAATCTTGCCCAGGATGATCTGCCGGATGCGCCTTGCCCGCAAAGATGAATAACACCGGGCGCTCGGCATCGGACATAATTTCGCGCAGCCAATCGAGATTTTCAAACAACAAGGCGGCGCGTTTGTAGGTGGCAAAACGTCGCGCGAAGCCGATGGTCAACACGTTCGGATTGCCTGAATCTGCCTGCTTGAACATGCGGTCGAGATGCGCTTCGGAACCGTGGTTGCGAAAATGCTGATCGGTCAATCGCGTACGAACTAATTGCAGCATTTGCGATTTCAGCGTCTGGTGCACACTCCAAAAAAGGTGGTCTGGAATGGCCTCTATTTTCGACCAGTACTCCACATCCGACATGCGATGCCGCCACTCATAGCCCAGGTACTGATCGAACAAGTCAGACCACTCTAGCGCCAAAAAGGTCGGTACATGCACACCGTTGGTGACGTAGCTCATCGGGCTCTCGCCCGGATCGATTTGCGGCCACAGATCGGCGCAAATACGCGACGACACCTCGCCGTGTATGCGCGATACACCATTGTGCGAACGCGAGCCACGTAGGGCGAGCCCGGTCATGTTGAAATCCGGCCCGCCATCCTTGCGCCCGAGCGCCATGAAGGCTTCATGCGTGATACCCAGTGCTGGCAGCATGTCGTGGAAATAGGTCTCGATCATGCCTTCGGAAAAGTGATCGTGCCCTGCTGGCACGGGCGTGTGCGTGGTGAAGACGGTATTCACCGCCACCGCTTCCAACGCGCTCGCGAAATCCATACCCTCACTGCATAGCATGCGGATACGCTCCAGCACCATAAAAGCCGCATGACCCTCATTGATATGCCACACCGTGGGTTTCAAGCCCATCTCGTGCAAGGCGCGCGCGCCACCCACACCGAGAATGATCTCTTGCCGAATACGCATATTGCGGTCGCCGCCATAGAGTTGATGCACGATGTCGCGATCCTCCAACGTGTTTTCTTCTACATCGGTGTCGAGCAAAACAATGCGTACATGGCCGATGGTGGCTTCCCACACTTTCACTGCGATTTGATGGCCGAGCAGGGGTAACTGAAATTTCATCTCGCTGCCATCGTCGTGCACTACCGGCCTGATCGGTAAATCGTCAAAATCAGAATCGGCGTAGCTGGCAATCTGCCGCCCTTCGGCATCAATGGTTTGCGTGAAATAACCTTGGCGATACAACAAACCCACCGCCACGAAAGGCAGTCGCATATCACTCGCTGCCTTGCAGTGATCGCCCGCCAAAATACCCAGCCCCCCCGAGTAAATCGGAAAGCTCTCATGAAAGCCAAACTCAAAACAAAAGTACGCGATCAGATCGCTTTCTTTAAGCTGCTCCTGCCCACCCGCGCGCATCGGCTCGCTGTGATAGGTGTCATACGAAGACAGTACGCGGTTATACGTGGCGAGAAACACTTGGTCATCCACTGCATCGACCAAGCGTTGCTCGTCGATGCGACGCAAAAACACGCGCGGGTTGTGGCCGACTGTTCCCCATAGCCCCGGATGCAGGCGCGCAAACAGGGTGCGCGTGGGTTTATCCCAGCTATACCAGAGGTTGTTGGCTAATTCTTCCAGACGCGCGAGCTTGCGTGGGATTTTTGGCGTGACTTCGATGCTATAGGTACTGCCGGGTTTCATTTCAGCTCCGTCCCTTGGCTAATTTATAGGAAACGCTTGTAACGCTATCGACACAATAATCAGGAATTTTAATTTTTTACCCGCAAGACTCGTTCCACCCATGATAGGCAACGCCGGACAAAAGCGCCAATCAACGCAGCGGACGCAGGATCAATTGGTTCTCGCGCTGGGTAAATTCCACGTGTTTCAGAAAGCTCATACCCAGCAAAATAGTATTGTCCAACATGCCGTCGGAAAAAACGGCCGACACATCATGCACCACAATCGTCCCCAGGCGCACCGAGTCGAGGCGCGTTTCATATGCCA
>JAYVBU010000076.1:0-3963 GCA_043750335.1 Betaproteobacteria bacterium
GCGTTCTCGGTAGGAGATTGTAAATAGATGAACAGCGCGCGGATGAAGCACATCACATCAACAGACAACCCGCAGTACAAACAGCTTAAAAAAATAGCCACTTCCTCACGCGAGCGGCGCAATGCGGGACAAACACTACTCGATGGTGCGCATTTGCTTAATGCGCTGGCAGAGGCGGGCGGCACACCTAATTTATTAATATTGAAGGTGGGTAATGAAACGGATGACGAGATCGAACGGTGCTTAGCGCGTTTTCCCGATATACCTAATTTGGTATTGGGTGAAACATTATTTAATGCGCTCTCCCCGGTCGAGCATCCGACTGGTGTACTGGGCCTGATCGACATCCCCACCGCCGATATACAGCCGCATCAATTTTGCATGATGCTAGAGTCGATTCAAGACCCTGGAAATCTCGGCACGTTGTTACGCACAGCCGCCGCAGCGGGAGTGGACGCGGTGTACCTGTCCAAAGGCTGCGCTGAGGTATGGTCGCCCAAGGCGCTACGCGCGGGCATGGGCGCGCAATTTGCATTAGCCCTGCATGAAGGAGCCGATCTGGTATCCATTGCGCGCGAATTAAAATCGCTGATTGCAACCGCGCTCGATGCCGAGCAATCGCTCTATGATTTAAAGCTCAGCGGCCCAGTAGCTTTTGTGTTTGGCAACGAGGGGGCAGGGCTCTCACGCGCGTTAATCGAAGCGGCCACCCATCGCATTAAAATTCCCATGCCCGGCAAAGTGGAGTCACTGAACGTGGCCGCAGCAGCAGCCGTGTGCTTATTCGAGTGTGTGCGTCAACGCGGGGCTAAGCCACGTTGATGCATGATCGAGGAAGCAATCTCCTCAATCGACATGCGGCTAGAATCAAGAAAGGGAATCGCATATTTTTTGAACAAGGCTTCCGCTTGGCGTATCTCAGCGCGACAAGTGTCGATACGCGCATAGTCGCTATTCGGTTTGCGCTCCTGGCGTATCTGCGTCAGCCGCTCCGGGCTGATGGTCAGGCCAAATAGCTTGGCGGGATACGGCTGTAGCGGTGCGGGAAGCTGTGTCGATTCGAAATCATCCGGTGTCAACGGATAGTTCGCAGCATACAAACTGTATTGCAACGCGAGATAGAGACAGGTCGGGGTTTTGCCGCAACGCGATACGCCGATAAGAATGATCTCCGCCTGTTCCAGATGTTTACCCAGTCCATCGTCGTGCGTGAGGCCAAAATTTACCGCGTTAATGCGCGATAAATAATGTGGGGTCATACCATGCGTCTTACCCACCGTGCCGGATGATTTTTTGCCCAGCTCAACTTCCAGAGGCGAGATAAACGTGTCGAAATAATCGACAAACAATGCGTTGGCCCTGGCGACCGTTGCGCGCAAATCGGGCGATAAAATAGAGCTGAAAACAAGGGGGCGCAAACCTGTTTCGGCGATACTGCGGTCGATCCAATCTCGCGCAGCCTCGGCGCGCTTGGGCGTGTCGATGAAAGGTAGCGTATGGCGCTCGAATTCAATATCATCGAACTGCGAGAGCAGGCTTTTGCTGAGCGCTTCGGCGGTAATGCCGGTGCGGTCGGAGACAATAAACACCATGCGTTTCTCACCCATGCAATGACTCTACAGGGACAGCTATGCGCAATCAACCCTATGTAATTCCGTTGGAACAACTCGGCATACACGATGTGCCCATCGTCGGTGGTAAAAATGCCTCGCTCGGTGAAATGATTCAACACTTGTCGCCCCTCGGCGTACGTGTGCCCGGCGGCTTTGCCACCACGGCCCAGGCGTTTCGCGATTTTCTCGACCATAGCCAGCTCACCCAGCGCATCAACCAGACATTGATCGAACTCGACGTCAGCGATGTCACGCTGCTCGCCAGCGTCGGCAAACAAATCCGCCAATGGGTCATCGAAGCGCCGCTACAAGCCGCGTTGGAACAAGCAATTCGCGACGCCTGGCAACAAATGGCGGATACAGCGGTCGGGGCTCTTTCCGTCGCCGTGCGCTCTTCTGCAACGGCAGAAGATTTACCAGATGCTTCCTTCGCCGGGCAACAGGAAACCTACCTCAATGTGACTGGTATCGACGCCGTGCTACTCAAAGTGCGCGCGGTATTTGCCTCGCTCTACAACGACCGCGCGATTGCCTACCGAGTGCATCATGGCTTTGCCCATGCCGACGTGGCGTTATCCGCCGGTGTGCAGCGCATGGTACGCAGCGATCTGGCAGCGAGCGGGGTCATGTTTACCATTGACACCGAATCGGGTTTTCCCGATGTGGTGTTCATCACATCGTCTTACGGCTTGGGCGAGATGGTGGTGCAGGGCGCGGTAAATCCGGATGAATTTTATGTGCACAAGCCGATGCTGGCGGCGAATAAATTTGCGGTCGTGCGACGCAGTCTGGGCACTAAAGCGCGTCGCATGGTGTATGGGCAAGCGGGCGCGGAGACGCTAATCGAAGACACTACGCAAACTGAGCGGCATCAATTCTCAATCGGTGACGCCGATGTATTGGACCTCGCGCGCACCGCCGTTTGCATTGAGCAACACTATGGCCGCCCGATGGATATCGAATGGGCCAAAGACGGCCAAGATGGCTTGCTCTATATCGTGCAAGCGCGACCGGAGACAGTCAAAGCGCGCGCATCAAAAGACATGCTACGCCAATACCACTTGAAGCAGCACGCTGCGGTACTGGTCTCGGGCCGCGCCATTGGCGCGCGCATCGGCAGCGGGCCGGTAAAAGTTATTTTGCACACCGCCGAAATGTACAAAGTAAAAAAGGGCGATGTACTGGTGACCGACATGACCGACCCAGATTGGGAGCCCGTCATGAAACTCGCCGCAGCCATCGTCACCAACCGTGGCGGGCGCACCTGCCATGCCGCGATTATCGCGCGCGAGTTAGGCATCCCGGCGGTGGTCGGTTGCGAAAACGCGACTGAAAAACTGATCGATGGTCAAGCAGTCACCGTATCCTGCGCCGAAGGAGATCAAGGCTTCGTCTATGCCGGAATACTGCAAACCGAAGTGCGTGAAATCAGCTTAGGGGCAATGCCAAAAGTGCCTGTCAAAATCATGATGAATGTGGGCAACCCCGAGCGCGCCTTCGATTTCGCCAGCCTGCCGAATGACGGCGTGGGCTTGGCCCGGCTAGAATTCATCATCAACCGCATGATCGGCATCCACCCCAAAGCAGTACTCGAATTCGCCCAATTGCCCGTTGACCTCAAACACACCGTACAAGAAATGTGTGCAGGCTACGCCGACCCGGTGAGCTTTTATGTAGAGCGCTTGACCGAGGGCGTCGCCACCATCGCCGCCGCCTTCTGGCCCAAGCCGGTGATCGTGCGCCTGTCCGATTTTAAATCCAACGAATACGCCAACTTGGTCGGTGGCGAACGCTACGAACCAAAAGAAGAAAACCCCATGCTCGGCTTTCGTGGCGCAGCACGCTATATCGCTCCCGCATTTCAAGATTGCTTCGCGCTCGAATGCCGCGCCATGAAAAAAGTGCGCGAAGAAATGGGGCTGGTGAATGTTGAGTTGATGATCCCCTTCGTACGCACAGTAGAAGAGGGCAAAAACGTCATCGACCTGCTCACGCAACACGGCCTCACGCGTGGCGAGAATGGCTTGCGCGTCATCATGATGTGCGAGATACCCTCGAATGTGATATTGGCCGAAGAATTTTTGCAGCACTTCGATGGCTTCTCCATCGGCTCCAACGATTTAACCCAACTCACACTGGGACTAGATCGCGACTCCGGCTTAGTCGCCGCCGCTTTCGACGAACGCAACGCCGCGGTAAAAGCGCTATTGTCACAAGCGATCCAAGCCTGCCGTAAAGCCGGAAAATATGTCGGCATCTGCGGCCAAGGCCCCTCAGATCATCCCGATTTAGCAGAGTGGTTGGTAGAGCAGGGGATAGAAAGCATCTCGCTTAATCCCGATACCGTGGT
>JAYVBU010000077.1:0-8615 GCA_043750335.1 Betaproteobacteria bacterium
GGAAACTTGAAATCGCGTTGTGTGGCGCAACATACCTGCAGCCCCACGGAACTTAAAAAGTTAAAAGGAAAAAAAGTAGGCAAGCAGATTGGGGAAGTCGAAGTCAAGAAAAAATGGCCAAGCCGGTATCCCTCTAATGCTGATTCAATTGGAATTGAGATCGTAGGAAATGCGCTTCCTAAAAATGAGCCGAATAGGGATAGAAGAACTTATGAGGGCGTTACTAAAGAGCAGCAAGCCTCACTTCAATGGTTGGTGCAGGAACTGTCGTTAACCCTAGATATTCGAATGGCTGAAGTATTCAGGCATCCAGTAGTTTCCTGGAAAAATGAAACAGAAGCATCGACAGCCACATGGTAAATACACAGCAGTTTTTTTGGGTGGTCTGTTTGCTGGGTATTTTCCAGGGAGTGGCAACAGCCGAGGAATATATCCCCGACCGTTACGATTCGGATGGCGACCGATATTGGAGCCCACGCCCTTATAAAAAATCACCGGTCAAGCAAGTAACGATCATAGAAAACGGGATGAAGTCCAAGGCAGGGAAAGATGAGCCTGACGACTGTTCTAAATTCAAGGTAACTGAGAAGGACATTAAGGAATATTTTGCGAGAGCAAAAATAGTTAGCAGTGGCGCTTACATGCATGAAATCAATTGGTCAGCTTGCTATGCCAACGGAACAATTGAATTTACTAACGGAAAAAGTGGCAAATGGGGAGTTCAAAAATATCGTGCAGGATATTTATTTTTGGATGGAAAAATATACCACTTTGATTGCCAGCGATGTCGTTCTAAAGTTTTTGAATGAGCGCCAGCTTTTTTATTAAACTGCTGCTAGCCATTTCGCTTTCCTGCGTTACATTTTCCAGTTATGCGACAGGTCCCTCGTCAGCGCGAATTCTTATTAAACCCACTGCCTACAACGACAAGGGAGTGGTGTTATTTAAGGCCTATAAACACATAGATTACACAGGCGGCGGATCCGACAAAAAATTTAGTTTTTGGTGGCTGGTTGTATCCGCAAACGGCGTTTGGGAAGAAGCGCCGCATAAAATACTTAAGCAACCTGAATATAACCAATCAAATGCCAAATACTCGCTTGAAACAGAGGAGCGGAAGCAGGAGGATTTCTCGAAAGCGGTGGATTTTTATTATGATGAATTCGCCAGTGAGCTTGATTGGAGCCACCCGCCAAAAAGTCTTCTGCCCTTTATTAAAAAATATGGCTTCAAGCCGCGTCCTGGTTTCCATGAGCACGAAGGGCAAGGCAGAGTAACGTGGTCTTCAAAAGGCCTTTGCATAAACAGAAAATGCACCAAGATCGCAGTCGCTCAACGTACACTCGATAAGCGATCAAGCAGCGAGGCACATATAAACATCGAAAGTAAGGGTGAAGCGTTAATCGAGGTTAAAAGCAAACCAATTCATAGTATTTTTTACCATGCTGGGGTCGCCCTTTTCCGAAACGGAGACTACAAAATCGTGAATGGTAAATACGAAGAAACAATGGATACGGAAGATGATGCTATTGGTGCAACGTTCGATTTCTACAAAAGGGAGATGGGCGACCAGATAATTGATTTCGAATATATTGACGCCATCAGTATCGTTCCGAAACGTCTCCTTAAGCCATCAAGCTTGGCACCTACCAAGAGATAATGTAACGAACATCCTATCCTCTGAGCGTTGATCCACTTCTGATGGACGCGGTTAAAATACCTCTCTTTTGTTAAGCCATCCCATGCCCACACTCGACAGCTATGACGATCTACCCTACGAAAGCCTGTCGCTACCCGACACACACCCGGACTATCTGCGCGCCATCGCTAGCCTATACGGCGTCAAGGCCGCGCCGCTAGAAACATGCCGCGTACTGGAGCTGGGTTGTGCGGGCGGCGGCAATATTTTGCCATTAGCCTGGTATCAACCATCTTGCCAAGTCACGGGCGTGGAGTTGGCACAGCAGCATGTGCGCGAGGCGAACGCCCACATTCAGCAATTGGGACTCAATAACGCACAAGTGCTGCATCGCAGCATCGCCGATTCGCTGGACGATCTGGGCGAGTTCGATTATATCCTCGCGCATGGCGTGTTCTCATGGGTGCCGCGCGTGGTACAGGACCGTCTGCTGCAAATTTGTGGCCAGCATCTCGCGCCCAACGGCATTGCCTATATCAGCTACAACACCCTCCCCGGTTGGCATCTGCGCGGCGTATTGCGTACCGCGCTGTTGGCCTATTGCGGTGACGGGCGCGCTACGCAGCGTTTAGCCAAAGCCCATGCTTTATTCGATCTGATGGAACCCGCCTTGCACGCGCAAACTTCACCTGACGCGCAATTTGTCTTGCAAGAAATAGCGTATCTGCGCCGTGCGCCCGCTGCATATGTCTATCACGAGTACCTTGAAACATTCAACGAGCCACTGACCTTCACCGACTTCATGACCCGCGCAAACGAAGCAGGCCTAGGCTATCTCGCCGATGCGGAATTGTGGACCATGTTTCCCTCCACGCTGGGTGAGGCTGGCGCTGCATTTGAATCCATCATTGACCGTATCAAGCAAGAACAACTTCTGGACTTTGCGCGGCTGCGCAAGTTTCGCCGCAGCTTGTTGATCCGCCAAGATACGCCACTGCGTACCGTGCCCGATCTGCTTGCACTGCACAAACTCGCCTACTACGCCGACTTGAGCAGCAATGAGGAAATTGATCTGAGCGCGCCGCTCGCACAAACTTTTAAGAGCGCAAGTGGCCACCGCTATACAGTGACGCATCCGCTCGCCAAAGCCGCCGTCATGTTGCTCGCGCTGCACTATCCTAAGAGTATGACGTGGCAGGACTTACACACCGATGCAGCCGAATTGGTGACGCAGCATGGTGGCGGCACGTATGCCCAAGACAGCACCAGGCTGCGCGCCGAACTATTAAATTTGATTGCGTATCAGGGGTTGCGCCCGGCGCTGGCATGCATCGACGCGCATGACTCGCTACCCGAGCGTCCTTGTGCCCACCCGCTGGCGCGCGCCCAAGCCATGAATGGGCACATTGTCGCCTCGATCCGCCATAGCGCAGTCGAGCTGGACGCTTTAGGTCGCGAATTGTTATTGCATCTTGATGGAACGCGCGACATAGCAGCGCTTGCCGCGCTGATGGCAGCGGCGCTACGCGCGCGAGGAGAAATCGTGCCCGAGGAAGATACGCTACGCAACGCCTGTACGCAGATGGTGTGGACTTTCACGCGGCAAGGGCTGCTAGAACGGTAACAATATTTAAAACATGAAGCGCGAAAGAAACCGCTAATTTTGAATGCGCTGCCGTTCTTGAATTATGTAAGCAGCGTTTGCGTCGCCTGGTTATCGCCCACCAAAAACGGCTGCGGCATTTCAATCCCAAAACCTTGAATGTAATCGACGCCAATGATGGCTAATTTGTCGCGAATCGCAGCATTTTCGACATACTCGGCGATCGTTTTCAAGCCCATCACATGCCCGATCTCGTTGATCGCCACGACCATGGCGGCGTCAATTGGATTATCGACAATATGCCGCACCAAGCCACCGTCAATTTTCAGATAATCCATGGGCAAATTTTTCAAATATCCGAATGAAGATAAGCCGCTGCCAAAGTCGTCAAGCGCGAAGCGACAACCGATTTCACGCAGCGCGCTCACCAAACGTAGCGCGCGGTCAAAGTGCGTGATAGCCATGGTTTCAGTAATCTCAAAACAAATCGCATGGGGATTAATGTCGAATTGCTTGATAGCCTCGCGCACAAACCCAAGAAAAGTTTCATCGTTGATTGATGCGCCAGACAAATTGATCGTCACCAAGGGTGACGAACGATTATCTTGAATCTGCGCCGCATTGGACAGCAACGCGCCTTGCGCGAAAAAAAGATGCCGAATCACCCATCGGTCGATCACGCACATCAAATCATAACGCTCGGCGGCGGGTAAAAAACTACCGGGGAGCGACAAGCTGCCGTCTGTATTGCGTATCCGCAATAACACTTCGTGAAAACTACCCGGCTCCGTCGCGGCGATGGGCCGTATCTCCTGCCGATAAAGCACAAAATGATCGTCACGCAATGCCTGATTGAGCCGGGTAACCCACAACATCTCGCCATGTCTGCGCGCAAAATCAGCATCGCTTTCCTGATACACATGAAAACGATTGCGACCGCGCTCCTTTGCCACGTAACATGCCATATCGGCGGCGGATAATAATTGGGCCAGCGTACCGGAATCGCGATTGACGACGACGATCCCCATGCTCGCGCTCACCTCGAACGTTTTGTTCTCCCACAACAAACGAAAATCCCGTGTCGCTGCTCGCAAGCTTTCCGCAATGCGCTCTGCATGGTCCAAGGGACAGTGTTCCAACAACACACCGAACTCATCCCCGCCCAAGCGCGCCAAGGTATCGCTGGCGCGCATATAGCGTTGCAGCAGTGCCGCAAGTTGGCGCAACAGCTCGTCCCCCGCGACATGGCCGCAGGTATCGTTCACGATTTTGAATTGATCGAGATCAATATAGAGCAAAGCATGTTGATGGCCTTCCGCATGGCTCGCGTCCAGCGCATGGCGCAGGCGATTTTCGAATTCGCGCCGATTGAGCAGACCCGTCAGGGCATCGTGCGTGGCCTGCCATGATAATTTATGCGCCATCTCCCGCGACTTTGTCACGTCGTGAAACACCATCACCACACCCATCATGTCGCCATTGCGGGTGCGGATCGGCGCGGCTGAATCCTCGATGGCAACTTCACGCCCGGCGCGTGTGATAAGCATGGTGTGATTCGCCAAACCCACGATCACACCCTCGCGCAAACAACGCGCAACCGGGTTTTCTACCGCTTCCCGCGTCGTCTCATTGAAGATGGGAAACACCTCTGCCAGCGGCATCCCCGTCGCTTCTGCCAGCGTCCAGCCGGTCAACGCCTCGGCGACCGGATTTAAATACTCGACCACGCCTTGTGCATCTGTCGTAATCACGGCATCGCCAATGGATTGCAAGGTCACTTCGGCGCGCTCTTTGGCTTGAAACAGCGCTTCTTCGGCGATGCGGCGCTCGGTGACATCGCGCCCGGACGGGATCAGAAAAACCACTTTGCCAGACTCATCCCGCAGGGGTTGCAAACTAAAATCTATGGTTATGAACTGGTTATCGGCCGCGCGTACGAGCATGTCGTAGCGCGACGGTTCACCGTTTGCTGCGCGTGTAATGGCTGCGCGCATAAGCTGTCTATTTTCTTCAGAGTAGGCAATCCAGGGTGAAGCTTCTAATGGTTTGCCAATCACGTCCTGCAGCTTGATGCCCGCCATGTCCAATACCGGGCGATTGGCCTCTAGTAATATTCCCTCCGGGCTCAGCAAGCCGACGAACATGGAAGGGCCAAGCCCGTCGATTAAATCGCGCAGACGCTGCTCTGATTTTTTTAACGCGACATGCGCGGCATCCAGCGCCTGGGTACGAGTACGCAGCACTGCCGCCGCATCCTGGTGTTGCAGCAGCAAAAACAGGACGATGCCAAACAAGCCGCTGAGTGCCAAAACGATTGCCAACAATTCGTTGCGTAACATGGCGTTCGCTTTATAGAGGTTGGCCAAGTTACTGGTCATGCTCAGCGTGGCGCTGCCACGGTAAGAATATTCAATCAGGTGTGACAAATTTAGCGCTTGCGTAGGTGGTGGGCCGCTGCGATAGACGCTGAGCACAAAATCGTTTTGCCCAACGACGCGCAATTCGGTCAAGTTTGAATGGGCGCTACCCCAAGCTTGCAATAGGGAATCGAGACTTTGATATTGCCCGCGACGTAACGCTTCTGAAACCTGGGAACCTACCAAAATCAATTCGCGTTGAGATGATTGTTGGGTTACAGACAAACTCTGCCGTAGCGCTTGTTGCGTCACGCCAAACGCTGCCAGCAACAGCAGCCCGACAATCAAGCACCACGCGACCCAGGCACGTGCGCGTGTTTGCAACACCCAGCGCGGCGACAAGAGGCGTATTTTCATTTATCGTCAACCGCGCGCTGAAGCTTACGCAGGCTATCAAAATCATGATCTACCGTTGGCGTCATTGCAGTCATATCTTTGTTAATCGCGCGCAAGATGGCTTGACCCTCTGCGGTATTTTTTAATTGCAACAAAGCTTGGCGCAAGATCGCCACTTGTTTTACCGGCAGATCGGCGCGGGTGACAAAGGCGTGTTCTGAAACGTCCGGCAACTTTGCCAACACGCGCAATCCGCGCGATGCCATCTCATCATAAATTTCACTTTTAACCGCACCGGCATCGAAATCACCATTGAGGACACCGAGCGCTACGTCCTTGTGTCCGCTGAGATGCTGATATGCGCCGAGCTGTTTTAACCCCACTCCCGCTTGCTGCATCACATAGCGCGGCACGATCGTGCCCATGGTGGAACCGGGATCGACAAAAGCAAAACGCTTGCCGCGCAATTCAGCAAGTGTGCGTAAAGGGCTATTGGCACTGGTAATGATATAGCCAGAAAGGATGGGTTTGCCCTTGATCTCAATGCGCGCTAGCAGCGGCCTGGCACCGTAACGCGCTGTCAGCTTCACATAAGAAGCAGGGCCCATGAAGGCGATATCGACACTATTGTGTCCGATGGCTTCGATATGCTCCTCATAATCGCGACCAACGCGCACCTGCACTTCGCGGCCTAATTGCTGACTCAGATAGTCGGCCAATGGTGCAAAGCGTTGCCGAATCTCAGCGCTGGACAAATAAGGATGTACCGCCAAAATGAATGGTGTTTTTGAATGCGCGGCTGCATTGCCAACCGAGCAAACAAACAACAAGGGAAATAAAACAGACAAGCAGAAAATGCGGCGACGCATGTTCACCTCCACTCTTTTTTCTCAATGTGACGATCTTGAAAATGCGGCCAAGTGCATACTCGCACCCTTGTTTTATCATAGTAAACTAATCGACTATAAGTAACGCTTTGCTCATTTACTGTTTTTTGCCACGACTCAATCATGCCTGACTGGCACATTTATATCCTGCGCTGTGCCGATGGCACGCTCTACACCGGCATCGCGACTAATGTTGCAGCGCGGCTCGCCACGCACAATGCCGGCAAGGGTGCAAAGTACACGCGAGGCCGCTTGCCGGTGAGCCTGATCTATCAAGAAAAAGCCGAGAGCCGCAGTGCCGCACAAAAGCGCGAATATGCGATCAAGCGCCTGCCTGCGACACTAAAGAGACGCTTGGCGACTGAAGCGCCCTAACACGCTAAACCCCGGTTGCAAACGGGCATCGCTTACAATGTCGGCCATGCAAACTACCCCTCCCCCTCCTTACGCCACCCTCACCCCGGATTGTGTGCTGAATGCCTTGGATAGCGTGGGCTTGCGCGGCGATGGCCGCCTGCTCGCGCTGAATAGCTACGAAAACCGCGTGTATCAACTCGGCATCGAAGACGGGCTACCGCTCGTGGCAAAGTTTTATCGGCCAGAACGCTGGCCGGATGCTGCCATTCTGGAAGAGCACAGCTTCGTCGCGGCCTTGGCCGAGCAGGAAATTCCCGTGGTCGCGCCGCTCACGATCAATGGCACCACGCTGCACACGCATGAAGGATTCCGCTTCGCGCTGTACCCCCGGCGTGGCGGGCGTATGCCCGAGTTCGACAAAGCCGAAACCCTGGAATGGATGGGCCGCTTCATCGGGCGCATTCATGCCATCGGCGCGCTCGAACCGTTTCAACATCGCCCGGCTTTGGATATCGACAGTTTCGGCATCGAGCCCTGGCATTTTCTGCGCGACCATCATTGGATCCCCGCCGATATCGCCGAGGCTTACCGCAGCGTGATCGAACAGGCGCTGGAAGGCGTGCAACGCTGCTTCGAGCGCGCAGGTAAAGTGAAGCAATTACGCCTGCACGGCGACTGCCATGCCGGCAATGTCTTGTGGACCGATGATGGCCCACACTTTGTCGATTTCGACGACAGCCGCATGGGCCCGGCGATGCAGGATTTATGGATGTTGTTTTCCGGCGATAGAAGTTCGATGAGCCGCCAACTGGGCGACGTGCTGGCAGGCTATGAAGATTTTTACGAATTCGATATGCGCGAACTGCATCTCCTGGAAGCACTGCGAACACTACGCTTGATACACTATGCAGCGTGGCTTGCGCGGCGCTGGGATGACCCCGCTTTTCCCCGCGCCTTTCCTTGGTTCAATACACAACATTATTGGCAGGATCGCATCTTGGAGTTGCGCGAACAGATCGCGCTGATGGATGAGCCGCCGTTATGGACGGTTTAATAAGGGTTAATTAATATGTGCGGCATAGCAGGCGAATTCAGATTCGATGGCGCAAGTCCCGATCAAGCGCGCATCGAGCGCATGACCGAACGACTAGCACGGCGCGGGCCGGACTCAACCGGCACTTACTTCGATGGCCCACTCGGTTTCGGCCATCGGCGCTTGTCCATCATCGACCTCTCCACACTGTCAAATCAGCCCATGGTGGACGACAAGCTTGGCTTAGCCCTGGTCTTCAATGGCACGATTTACAACTACCCCGAGCTGCGCGTCGAGCTGCATGCCAAGGGCTATCAGTTTTTTTCCGACGGCGATACCGAAG
>JAYVBU010000078.1:0-3927 GCA_043750335.1 Betaproteobacteria bacterium
CGGCTCTACGTCAAAGGCAGTGGTTGGGATTTAGAATTCATCGAAGCCGCAGGTTTTTCGCCCGTGCGTCTGGACTACATGCTCAAGCTTGCCAAGCTAACTGCCTTACCCGACCCACAAATGGTGAATGAACTGGTCACGAACATGACGCGCGCCTCTGCGCCTACGCCTTCGGTTGAGACCATTCTGCATGCGCTGCTACCGTACAAATATGTGGATCACACCCATGCCGATGCGG
The DNA here is from genome assembly GCA_043750335.1 of Betaproteobacteria bacterium. Taxonomy (GTDB): domain Bacteria; phylum Pseudomonadota; class Gammaproteobacteria; order Burkholderiales; family Thiobacteraceae; genus RBG-16-58-11. The sequence continues at coordinate 239 of JAYVBU010000078.1, forward strand.
TGATTACAATTACCAACACGAGCAGGGGTGAAACGCGCATCCGTGAAATTTACGGCACTGATGTTGTGGTGATTCCCTATGTAATGCCCGGCTTCGATTTGGCGCGTTTGGTGGCAGAAATCTTTGCGCGCGAAGCGACAGACCAAACCATCGGAATGGTGCTACTCAATCACGGCATATTTTCGTTTGGCGCGACGGCAAAAGAATCTTATGAACGAATGATCGCGCTGGTGACCCGCGCAGAAACTTATATTCAATCCCAAGCCGCATGGACCTTACCCACGGCGCGCGCACCGACGAGCGATGCACCTTTACGTGAGACGCTTGCCGCGTTGCGTAAAAATTTATCGACGCAGCTGGGCGCACCGGCGATCTTAGCGAGCGATCAATCACCGAAATGTTTGGCGTTTGCTCAGCGCGCTGATATTGGGGTGATAGCACAGCAAGGCCCGGCCACGCCCGATCATGTAATCCGCACCAAACGCATCCCCATGCTCGGACGCGATCTGGCCAGCTATGCTGCGGCCTACAAAGCGTACTTCGACACGCAAGCGGCACAGGCAAAAGAAACGAAATCCATGCTTGATCCCGCGCCGCGCGTGATTCTCGATCCAGCACTTGGACTCGTCAGCATCGGTCGTAGCGCAAAAGAGGCGGCCATCGTCGCTGACATCTATGACCATACGATCGACATCATCCAGCGCGCTACTTTGTTGGGCGGCTACCAAGCGCTTCCAGCCCAAGCTATTTTCGATGTTGAATACTGGGACCTCGAACAGGCGAAGCTGAAAAAAAACGGCACACCTGCCGTGTTCGCAGGTGAAGTTGTTTTGATTACGGGTGCGGCTTCTGGTATCGGCAAGGCTTGCGTGGATGCTTTCTTGGCGCGAGGTGCGGCAGTCGTGGGCATCGACCTGAACCCCGCGATTGAAACACTGCATACGCGCCCAGATTATATCGGCCTGATCTGCGATGTGAGCGATGAGCAAGCGCTGGCCCAGGTGTTTGAAAGGGCGGTACGCCGCTTTGGCGGCTTGGATATATTGGTTCTCAACGCGGGCATGTTTCCCGGTGGTTGTCGGATAGCGGATTTAGCGCTCGATGTATGGCAAAAAGTGATGCGCGTGAATCTGGATGCAAACTTGAGTCTGCTGCGATTGGCCTACCCCTTACTCAAGTTGGCGCCACGATATGGCCGTGTGCTGGTTATGGCGTCGAAAAACGTACCCGCGCCCGGGCCGGGGGCGGCGGCTTATTCTGCTTCTAAAGCGGCGCTGACGCAGCTGATGCGAGTCGCCGCACTGGAGTGGAGTGGCGACGGCATCCGCATCAACGCACTGCACCCCGACGCCGTATTCGACACAGGCATATGGACAGTCGAAGTTTTAGCTGCCCGCGCCGCACATTACGGTTTGACGGTGGATGAATATAAACGCAAAAATTTACTCCACACCGAAATCACAAGTCGCGACGTAGCAGAATTGGCGGCTGAGATGTGTGGTCCCCTATTCGCCAAAACCACGGGCGCGCAGTTGCCCATAGATGGCGGCAATGATCGAGTGATTTAGAGCGCTGACATGAACAATCAAACCGTAGAACAACAAGTAATTGAAACCTTGCGCTGGCGCGACGGGCGCTTAGAATTGATCGACCAACGGATTTTGCCCGCGCAATTCACCTATATCCAATGCGATTCGGCGCATGCCACTGCCGATGCGATTCGCGACATGGTCGTGCGCGGCGCACCGGCGATTGGCTGCACCGCAGCCTACGGCGTCGCAGTCGAGGCGCAGCGTTTGGCGCACTTACCTGCCGAGGAATTTTTGACCAAGCTAGACCTGGGTCTGAGCCTCTTGGCCGAGAGTCGGCCTACCGCCGTGAATCTATTTTGGGCGATTGAGCGCATGCGCGCGTTGCTAAAACAGTTGCGCGCGGAGACACCTAGCGTCGTGGCACAACGCCTGCTGCAAGAGGCGCATTACATCAAGCAAGAAGACATCCGCGCGAACCAGGATATGGGCGCGCATGGCGCCGCACTCCTAGCGCAAACAGCGCGGGTATTGACGCATTGCAATGCGGGCGCGCTCGCCACCGCAGGCCATGGCACGGCGCTGGGCGTGATTCGTTCTGCGGTTGCGGCAGGCAAAAAAATTTCGGTGATCGCCGACGAGACCCGACCTTTTCTGCAAGGCGCACGTCTAACGGCATGGGAAATGGTGCAAGAACATATCCCCGTGACGCTGATCGCCGACAACATGGCGGGCTTTATGATGAGTCAAGGCGAAGTGGATGCCGTGATTGTGGGCGCAGATCGAATCGCGGCCAATGGCGATGTCGCTAACAAGATTGGAACCTATATGGTGGCCGTGCTCGCGCAGCGGCATGGCATTCCTTTTTATGTTGCAGCACCTTTATCCACAATTGATCTCACGCTTAGCGAGGGTGGGCAAATCCCTATCGAGGAGCGCAGCGCTGCCGAGGTCGCAGGTTTTCGCGAGATGCGCTGGGCCGCATTGGGCGTAGCGGTGCGTAACCCTGCATTTGATGTGACGCCAGCCGAGCTTGTCAGCGCATTGATTACCGAAAAGGGGGTCGTGCATGCACCCAACACAGAGCGCATTGCCGCGCTATTTCGTTAGCGGATGGGGTGAATGACTGCATCGCCACCGCTCTGGCCGATGACAACACGCTGCGTCAGCGCAATTTGCATCCAGTACAGCGCAGGTGTTGCTTGCTGTGTGGCGTGGAATCGGCAGAGCAAAAATAGCGCAACGTGAAAATTTTCGGCAGCGTCGATTCTTTTGTGGAGTGTGCCGACACCAGCTTGAAGCTGGGCCGCCTCGTTGCCAACTTTGAATTTCTCAAAGCCTTGCTACGCTACGGCAGCTTCGATCAGTACCGGATTTTTTGCCCTAGCTTTGACAACCTCAAATTATTGCAAAACCGTCTTGAAGAAACGATCAGCGATGAAGCGATTCTTAGCCGCGTGGTGCTTTCTCACCATTTGAATCTTCCCGATGCCTTGCAGAATACTGACTTCTCCGCATTTCACTTGGGTGGTTGGTCTTGGTATCTTCCTCGGCTGGCATATCTGCGCGCCAAGTATCAAGCGCGCTTTCCCTTAAGCGGCATTATCCATAGTCTCGATACGCCGAGCGTAATGCACGAGGTGCGTGAATTGATGCGCGCCCCGTTGGGTGCGTGTGATTCGATCATTTGCACCTCCGCGCCTGGGCAGCAGGTTTTTCGCAACTATGTCGATCTGGCCCAGCGTGAGGACGCCACGCTTAAATTTTCGATGCGCTTGGATCGCATTCACTTGGGCATCAGCGACGACTGTTTTGTGCCCCAAGACCGTATAGCAGCCCGCGCCACGCTAGGCTTGGGAGCGTCAGGCGTGGTGCTGCTCTATGTAGGACGAATGTCAATTTTCACCAAGGCAGACTTGGTGCCGCTGCTGTATTCCTTGCGCCAACTTCAACAGCGTGAGCAGGAGCCGCTCTATCTGGTGCTCGCAGGCGGCGCGGATGCCGCTAATCTGACGAGTCTGCAAATGGCGATCCAAGAGCTGGGCCTGGGAGATCGCGTGTTACTCCGACCCAATATTGAGGATAGCGAAAAGTTTGCGCTCTATGCCGCTGCCGATATATTCGTATCGCCTATCGACAACTTCCAAGAGACCTTCGGCA
>JAYVBU010000079.1:0-3917 GCA_043750335.1 Betaproteobacteria bacterium
CAGCGCCCGGTCGATGGTCAATTCAGGATCTTCGTTTTCTTCCAGCCGCTCATAACCCACCTGCGCCAACCACAGCTTGAAAGGCTCAGCCTTGGGGGACGGAATGGACTGGATCAGACGTAGCAATGTTTCGGTGTTGGCCACATCGGTGAGGCGAGATTTGCCATCCGGAGCCTCCATCTTCAACTGTCCGATTTTATCGGACAGTTCGCTACCTTCTTGATTTAGCTTCTTTTTTAGGTCGCTCCAGTATTTGCGTGGCCGCTCGCTGCCCGCCAATGCCTGGATGATGTCGATCACGCTAAAGTACCACTGCGCCTGCTCCGCATCCCAATGGCTACGGATTTTCTGATCGTGAAAGAGCTTGATGTTACTCATGCCGTAGCCTCTCCTTGTGCTCTATTCAAAAGCGTTCGCATTTAGAGAATCGCACCTTCGCCGATTTCCACCAGACGCATTTCCACCTCGCCCGCACACCGCGCCGCGATCATTTTGTTGCCGGTGGCTATCCAATGTTCGCGCCCACGCGCGACGGCTGCTTTCAGTGGCGCGAGATCACCGTGCTCGACCCAAGCTTGATATGCGCTGACGACTAAGGGGAATAGTTTCTTACGCATACCTTCAAAGTTAGCGAAATAAAAATGCAGCGATGGCTGTGCGTCGCGCTCGATCAAGGTAGGCAGGGTCGATAGACAATCCGCTAAATTGTCGCGCACCGCGCGCGCATACAACTCAGGGCGGTGGCGGCTGCACGTGGTGAGCATCTCGCTCCAAGCGGCATCGCCATACTCGCGCCCGGCCATGCCCTCGCCTAGCTCGTGCAGGATCATAGCTTCAGCCTCCCGCTCGGTCATGCTATTCAGCGACACTTCCGGCGCGCGCACAAAATCGTAACAAGACAAAGCGCGGCCCAAGGCATTGTCGCGCTCGCGCATATTCCACTCTTCGACTTTGCTCCAGAGAAAACTTTTGACAGCCTCGCGCCGAATGTAGATGGTGTTGCCTTGTAGCACTGCGGGCGGCGCGATCAAGTCGCGCGCATATTCACAATCGGCGATTAGCACTTGAAACCCGTCACGCTGTTCAGCGACGTGCAAACGACCGAGAAAAAAATGCGGACGATGAAAACGCCCATACCCTGCGCTGTACACATAGCCCTGCGGGACTAACTCTTGATTGACGGCGTCAGCGTCGAATGGATCACATACGCCACTCGCTAAGGGCACGGGGCAATAGGCCTGTGCTTCGAGGGTATTCCACAATTGCTCGCGCTCGATCAGCCAAGTACCCAAATCATCTTTCGGTAAATTATCGGCATAGGGAATATCGTATTCCCAGCGATAGTACTGGCGCATTTCCAACAAGAAGATGCACATAGTCATGTCTTGTGCATGACGCGCATCGGTGATGTGGCAATTGGTTTGAACCGCGTCCACGATTTGATTGAAGTGTTGCATTGAGCGCCCCGCTTTGCCGATAGGCATGAGACTAGCATTTTGCGCGGGTTTTTAGAAACCAGGCTAAACCATTTGCCACAGAGGTCACAGAGTACACAGAGGAAAACCCCGGTGGCCTACGGAGTTTTACGGCCTGATGGAAAAGCGCTGTTTTTCTCTGTGACCTCTGTGACCTCTGTGGCAGATTTTTAGGGGTTTACCCTAAACCGGTTTAGCGATCAGATCGTGCGCGTCGGAATCAGTAATTTTTACCATGAGAAATTCGCCCGGCAAAATCTTGCGCTTGCTTTTCACATACACGATGCCGTCGATATCCGGCGCATCGGCCGCACTTCGCGCAATCGCACCGCCTTCGACCAAATCATCCACCAGCACAGTCATGGTCTGACCAACTTTGCGCGCCAAGCGCTCGGTGCTGATGTCCGCTTGCAGGGCCATGAGGCGCGCTTTGCGTTCTTCTTTTACTTCTTCCGGCACGGGATCGGGCAGCGCATTTGCGCCCGCGCCTTCTACCGCCGAGTAAGTGAAGCAGCCGACACGATCCAATTGCGCTTCGCTTAAAAAATCCAGCAAGCGCTGAAAATCGTCTTCGGTCTCGCCAGGAAAACCGGCAATGAAAGTGCTGCGGATAGTCAGCTCAGGACAAATCGCGCGCCAAGCTTGGATGCGCTTTAAATTATTTTCAGTCGCCGCCGGACGCTTCATCGCCTTCAACACTTTTGCGCTGGCATGTTGAAACGGAATATCCAAATAAGGCAGCACTTTGCCTTCGGCCATCAAGGGGATCACTTCATCCACATGCGGGTAAGGATAGACGTAATGCAGCCGCACCCAGATGCCGAACTCGCCCAGCGCCCGCGTAAGCTCGGTCATACGCGTCTTCAGCGGTTGGCCGTTCCAGAATCCAGTGCGATATTTCACATCCACGCCGTAAGCACTGGTGTCTTGCGAGATGACCAGCAGCTCTTTCACGCCAGCTTTCACCAGGCTTTCTGCCTCGTGCATCACCTCATGCACCGGACGGCTGACCAAATCACCGCGCATGCTGGGGATGATGCAAAAAGTGCAGCGATGATTGCAGCCTTCAGAAATTTTTAAATACGCATAGTGCTTGGGCGTAAGGCGGATGCCTTGTTCAGGAATCAAGCTGGTGAACGGATCATGGCGCTGCGGCAGATGCGCGTGTACCGCGTTCATCACTTCTTCAGTCGCATGCGGCCCGGTCACGGCCAACACGCGCGGATGGGTCTCGCGCACGATATCGCCCTTCGCGCCCAAGCAGCCGGTGACAATGACCTTGCCGTTCTCAGCCAGCGCTTCGCCGATGGCCTCGAGGCTCTCTTCCACCGCCGCGTCGATGAAGCCACAGGTATTGACCACGACTAAATCAGCATCCTGATAACTGCCCACAATACCGTAACCTTCTGCACGTAGCCGCGTCAGAATGTGCTCGGAATCGACTGTGGCCTTGGGGCAGCCTAATGACACGAAACCGACTTGAGGGATTTTATTAGCCGCCATGCGCCACTCCATCCAGCGCCCACCCGGTGAACCAAACCGTGCCCACGCCGAGGCCGATCAAAATAACTTGCTGCAAAGTCGCGTGTAATTCGGCGCGCTTATGCAGGCCCGGAATCAAATCCGCCACCGCCACATAAATCATGCTCGCCGCCGCGATACCCAAAGTATAGGGCACTGCGCCGCGCATCGTGTCCAGCGCGTAATAGGCGAGTACGCCGCCGACCAAGGTCGCAAAACTGGAGAGTAAATTAATCATGAACGCTTGGCGCTTGGTATAGCCGGAGTGCAGCAAAATCAAAAAATCGCCCACCTCTTGCGGAATCTCATGCGCGATGATCGCGAGCGAGGTGACCACGCCCAATTGAATATTCACCATGAACGCAGCGGCGATAATCACACCATCGACAAAATTATGGAACGTATCACCCACCGTAATCATCAGCCCGCTACGACCATGATCGTGACCATGATCGACAGGTGCATGCGCCTCGCAATGATCGGTGTGGCAATGCCGCCACAGCACCAGTTTTTCCAACACGAAAAACAACAAAATGCCGATCAGCAAAGTCGTGGTAATCGCACTGATACTCGCGCCCGTCTCAAACGCATGCGGCAACACTTCCAGGAAGGCCGCACCAAGCAACGCACCGATGGCATAACTCACCAAAATCGGCACCCAGGAAACGCGTGCGGAATAAGCAAATAGCGCCGCCGCAGCAACGCTTAACGCGCCACCGACGAGGCTGGAAATGATAATAGCTAGAAGGGTATTCACGAAAGGCAATCAGGCAAAAGCTAAGCATTATACGGGAAGCTAGGCCGGTTCGATCCACACCAACGCCGCCATGCGCCCCGTCGCGCTATCGCGGCGATAGGAAAAAAAGCGCGTTGCATCGGAATAAGTGCATTCCCCACCGCCATACACTTGCGTTACGCCAA
>JAYVBU010000080.1:0-8566 GCA_043750335.1 Betaproteobacteria bacterium
CTCAAAGACCCGTATTTCGTCGAGCGTAAACTGTATCCGAATGTGGACTTTTACTCAGGCATTTTGCTGCGTGCGATGGGCTTCCCTACCAATATGTTCACTGCCGTTTTTGCACTGGCGCGCACCGCTGGATGGGTGAGCCATTGGCTGGAATTGCAAGCAGAAAATCATGGCATCGACCGCCCGCGTCAGCTATACGTGGGCAAACCACAACGCGCTTACCCGACCAAGGGCTAGCGTACCCCCGGCGCTTCAATGCTTCGGCTCAAAACGCCGGTATTGAATCGCTTCCCCGATATGTGTGCTTTGCACTGTTTCCGCTCCCGCCAGATCGGCAATAGTGCGCGCCACTTTTAATATGCGGTGATACGCGCGCGCGGAAAGATTAAAGCGGCTGATGGCTTGTTTGAGCAGATTTTCGCCGCCTGTATCGGCGGCACAATAACGGTCTATTTCTTTTGTGCCTAATAGATTATTGGGCTTGCCTTGGCGTACCAATTGCCGCGCGCGCGCAGCTTGTGTGCGGGCTTGAATCGTGCTCGACGGCTCGCCCGTCGCGGCTTGCATTAGGTCTTGTTGCGGCAATGCGGGCACTTCGATTTGCAAGTCGATGCGATCTAATAGTGGGCCAGAGATTTTTGAGCGATAGCGCGCCACTTGATCCGGCGAGCAATGGCATTTTCCGTTGGGGTGGCCCAGATAGCCGCAAGGGCAGGGGTTCATCGCGGCGATCAATTGGAAGCGCGCAGGATACTCAGCTTGGATCGCGGCGCGTGAGATGTGGATGCGCCCGGACTCCAATGGCTCGCGCAGTACTTCGAGTACCTTGCGGTCGAATTCTGGCAGCTCGTCGAGAAATAAAATACCTTCATGTGCAAGTGAAATCTCGCCCGGTTTGGCTTGGCTACCGCCCCCCACCAGGGCCACCGCCGAAGCGGTATGGTGCGGTGCTCGAAAAGGTCGCCGTCGCCATAAATCCAGTTTAAATCCGCTGGAGCCGAGCGATTGAATCGCGGCAGATTCCAGCGCTTCGGCCTCGGTCATACTGGGTAAGATTCCGGGCATGCGCGCGGCGAGCATGCTTTTGCCAGTGCCGGGCGGCCCGCTCATCAATACGCTGTGACCGCCTGCGGCGGCGACTTCGAGCGCGCGCTTGGCGTGGGCTTGGCCTTTTACTTCGGCGAAGTCAGGATAATTGACCGCAATTGTTTCGGGCTGCTCGACGTATTGTTGCAGCTTGTCGCCGCCGGAAAAGTGCGCGCATACATCGAGCAGGCTTTGTGCCGGATAAATTTCCGCATCGCGCACCAGCGCGGCTTCGGCGGCGTTTTCCAGCGGCAGGATAAAGGCGCGTCCATCGCTCGCGGCTTTGTAGGTCATGGCGAGTGCGCCGCGCACCCGGCGTAATTGGCCGGTTAAGGCTAACTCTCCAGCGAATTCGTATTTATCCAAACCGGTATTGGGAATCTGGCCGGAAGCCGCCAAAATGCCGAGCGCAATCGCTAGATCAAAGCGCCCGCTTTCTTTGGGTAAATCGGCTGGGGCGAGGTTGACGGTGATGCGCCGCGCGGGAAACTCAAAGCGCGCATTGAGCAGCGCTGCGCGCACCCGGTCGCGCGATTCTTTTACCTCGGTATCAGGCAAACCCACGATAGTGAAGCAGGGCAAACCATTGGCGAGGTGCGTTTCCACCGTAACCAAGGGTGCATCCATGCCGGAAAGCGCGCGGCTGTAGAGGACAGCGAGGGACATAAATTAGATGCCGGACGTCAAGCGTCAGGCGATGTGGGTATTGCTGATGCTTCAAGCGCTGCGACTTTGGCTTCCAACGCTTCGAGCTTGGTGCGCGTACGCAGTAACACTTCTTGCTGCACATCAAATTCTTCGCGCGTGACGAGATCGAGTTTGGCGAAAATGCTTTGCAGGACGGCGCGTAGGTTTTTTTCGATATCCCCGGCAGGTGATTGACCGAAAACGTCTTTTAGTTTGGATGTCACTTCATCCACGATTTTTTGATTGAGCATGACCTTCTCCTTGATGTGTTCAGTTTAACAAATGCGCGAGGGGTCGCGCGAGATGAAATGCGGTAGGCATAGGCCAATAAAATTTACGCACTAAATTGGTGCGTATCGCGTTAGTGGCGCACTATATAAGTGCTTTTGCTTCTAATGCCCCCCTCTATAGATATATAACTATATGAATATAAATGTTTATATTTCTGGTACGCCCTATGCTATGTTACGAAAGCAATTTCAAATTTAGTCCATTAACAGAGGGAGACATCATGAGTAAACTAAAAAACATTGCCATTCTAACCAGCTTGGCCACTATCGGCTTTGCCAGCGCTAGCGCCATTGCAGCTGACGCGCCTGCATCGCCCCACACCCTCACCGCCAACGTCGGCTTGTACAGTCAGTACGTGTTTCGCGGCTTGACCCAAACTAACGAAGACCCAGCACTGCAAGGTGGTTTTGACTATTCCCATAGCAGCGGTTTCTATTTGGGCGTGTGGGGTTCGAATGTGAGTTGGTTGAAAGAAAATGCGACGACTACGACCAGTGTGGCGGGTAGCTACAAATCTGGCGGCAGTCTGGAGTTGGATTTCTACGGCGGCTATAAGGGCAGCATCGGCGACTTTGGCTACGACGTGGGTCTGTTGCAATATTACTATCCGGGCGATACCAATCTGCCCACCGACATCAAGGCCAACACCCTGGAAGTCTATGTTGCGGGTAGCTGGAAATGGTTCACGGTGAAATATTCTCAAGCCGTCAGCAATGATGTGTTCGGTACCAAAAATGCGAGCGGCACGAACTACTGGGATTTTTCTGCGAGCGTACCGGTCGGCGAAACGGGCCTGACGCTTGGCGCACATTACGGTATTCAAACCTATAAGGGTCGCGACAACCGTTTATCCGATGCCCGTTTGAACAACGATAACGCCTACTCCTATGAAGACTGGAAAATCAGTGCATCGTATGACATGGGTAAAGTGGGCAAGACCTTTGACGGCATGACGGTTGGCGTAGCGTACACCGATACCAGCGGTGCGACTTGTCAAGGGTATGGTTCTATCAATACGACTTGTACCGTGAACGGCTTTAGCAATACCGGCATTTATCCGAAAAATATTGCCAATAGCCAAACCACCGTGTTCATTTCCAAGACCTTCTAAGCATTGGCGGTAAGTAGCTGCGCGATTCGTGCAGCCACGTTCAACCCTCTCAAGGAGAATACAAAGTGAAATTCGTTACCGCAATTATCAAGCCGTTCAAGCTTGACGAGGTGCGCGAAGCGCTCTCCGCCATCGGCGTGCAGGGCGTGACCGTGACCGAGGTCAAAGGCTTTGGTCGGCAAAAGGGACACACGGAGCTGTATCGTGGCGCCGAGTATGTGGTGGATTTTCTGCCCAAGGTAAAAATCGAAGCAGCGATTAAAGCGGAGATGCTGGACCAAGTGATCGAAGCGATCACCAAGTCTGCAGGAACCGGCAAAATCGGCGACGGCAAGATTTTCGTGTCGAATCTGGAACAAGTCATTCGCATCCGCACCGGTGAGACCGGCCCGGAAGCGCTATAAGGAGAACACCATGAAACGATGGATTACCTTACTCGCCCTGCTGGGTACTTTTGGAATAGCCAGCCCAGTATTGGCTGAGGATGCGCCTGCTGTTGCCCCGGTTGCGGTCGCTCCCGCTGCGGCAGCACCTGCTGCTGCTCTTGCACCGACACCTGCTGCAACCGTTGCCCCCGTGCCGAATAAGGGCGATACCACTTGGATGATGATCTCCACCGCTTTGGTGATTTTGATGACCATCCCTGGTTTGGCTTTGTTTTACGGCGGTTTAGTGCGTGGCAAAAATGCACTGTCGGTGTTGATGCAAGTCTTTGTGATTTTCGCGTTGATCTCAATCCTGTGGGTGATTTACGGCTATAGCTTGGCGTTCACGCCCGGCGGCAGCTTGAATGACTTTATTGGTGGAACGTCCAAGTTTTTCTTGGCGGGCATGACGCCGGAAACGACGACTGAGACTTTCAGCAAAGGTGTGGTGATTCCGGATATGGCCTTCATGATCTTCCAGCTTACTTTTGCTGCGATCACTGTCGCGCTGATCGTGGGCGGTTTCGCCGAGCGCATTAAATTCTCTGCGCTGCTGGTGTTCTCTGTCCTGTGGTTCACCTTCTCCTATCTGCCAATTGCGCACATGGTGTGGTTCTGGGGCGGCCCATCCGCCTTTGGCGACCCATCCGGTTTCATCTTCGGCAAAGGCGCGCTGGACTTCGCAGGCGGCACGGTGGTGCATATCAATGCCGGCATGGCCGCGCTGATGGGCGCAATTGTCATCGGCAAGCGCGTGGGTTATGGCCGGGAAGCGATGCCGCCGCATAATTTGACGATGACCATGATCGGCGCGTCGATGCTGTGGGTGGGTTGGTTCGGTTTCAATGCGGGCTCTAACCTTGAAGCAACCGGCGTGGCAGTGTTGGCGATGACCAACACCATTCTCGCGACGGCAGCGGCAACCTTGTCCTGGATGTTCGTGGAGTGGATGACCAAAGGTAAACCGTCCATGCTCGGCGCAGCTTCTGGTGCAGTTGCCGGGTTGGTGGCGGTGACGCCAGCGGCGGGTTTTGCTGGCCCGATGGGTGCAATAGTGTTGGGCGCGGTCGCAGGCGCAGTCTGCTTGTGGAGCGTAACCAGCCTGAAGCACATGATGGGCTATGACGATACGCTGGATGTGTTCGGCGTACATGGCATCGGCGGTATTGTCGGCGCTATCGGCACGGGCATTGTGGTTTCGCCCGCACTCGGCGGTACCGGCGTGTACGATTATGCCGCAGGTAAAGTGGCCGAATACTCGATGAGCACTCAAATCATTAGCCAGTTATGGGGCGTAGGCACAGTCATCATCTGGTCTGGTGTGGTGAGCTTCGTGTTGTTCAAACTGGTCGATATGTTCATGGGCTTGCGCGTTGCAGAAGAAAAAGAACGCGAAGGCTTGGATGTGTCCGAGCATGGCGAACGTGCTTACACTATGTAAGTAAGCTAGCAAGTGAAATTAAAACGGGGCGCTTATGCGCCCCGTTTTTTTTGTGACCAACCCAGGATTATGTTTAAGACGATTCGGTTTCTTTTATTTTTTTAAACATGGCCAGCGTTTTAACGCGCGCGGCATCGTGATCCACAATCGGCGCAGGATAATCGCGGCCGATTATCACGCCATAAATTTGCTGTTCAATCGGGCTGATGTTCCAGGGTGCATGAATTTCCTGCGCGTCAATCGCGGCCAATGTCGGCACGTAGCGCTTGATAAAAACACCTTGCGGATCGTAGGTTTTGGATTGCGTGACCGGGTTGAAGATGCGGAAATACGGTTGTGCATCGCAGCCGGTGGAGGCGGCCCATTGCCAATTTCCATTATTTGAGGCGAGGTCGTAGTCGAGCAATTTTTGCGCGAAATAGCGCTCGCCTTGCAACCAATGTAAATGCAAATCTTTGGTCAAAAAAGAAGCAGTGACCATACGCAAGCGGTTGTGCATAAAGCCGGTTTGATTCAACTGATGCATCGCGGCATCGACAATCGGATAGCCGGTGCGGCCTTCGCACCACGCGGTAAAGCGTTCAGGATGGGTTTCCCACGCCACTGTATCGAGTTCGGTACGAAAGGCTTGGGTCATCACGCGCGGATGATGATACAAAATCATTTGAAAAAACTCGCGCCAGATCAGCTCCGACAACCACACCTCCGCACCCTTGCCCGAGGCATAGTGGGCGGTGCGCGCCAACTCACGCACGGACAGTGTGCCAAAGCGCAAATGCACGCCTAAGTGCGATGAGGCATCCAGCGCCGGGAGATCGCGCACTTCATCGTATTGCGCCATGCTGGGTTGAAATGACTCCCACGCCGCTTGCGCGCCCGACATGCCGGGCTTGACCCCAAGCTGCTGCAAACCCATCGCCTGAAATCCCATCTCGGCCAGCGTCGGCAATACATTGGATGCGGGTCGGGCAAGTGCGCGGGTATGTTCCGCCACCGGGTGTGGAACAAAATCAGCACCGGTCACGCGTTTCAACCAGGCATTTTTATAGGGTGTGAAAACGCTATACGGACGGCCCGCACTTTTCATCAGCTCATCACGTTCGAAAATCACTTGATCTTTAAACGCATTGAAAGCGATGCCGATTCGTTTCAGCGTTTTCGCGATGGCCGCATCGCGCATCACCGCCGCTGGCTCGTAATCGCGATTGACGAATAGCGCCGACGCGCCCAACTCCCCCATCAATTGCGGGATCACTTCGCGCGCCGCGCCGTAACGCACGATCAAACCGCCGCCCATGGTCGTCAGTGCTTGGTCTAGTTCCTTGATCGAGTGCCAAATGAATTCGACGCGGCGATCAGTCTTGTCGGTCAGCGCGTCGAGGATGTCGGTGTCAAATACAAAGACGCAGAACACGCGCTCACTGTGGCGCAAGGCTTGTGATAAAGCAGCATGGTCAAAGCAGCGCAGGTCACGGCGAAACCAGACCAGCGCGGTGGGGTAAGGGGGATTCATTCGGGTATTATCCTGGAAAAATCCATACCGCGAATAAAGTCAAACGACTAGGGCGCGGAGATTTCATTCGAAAGGGAAAATGCATATGGCAGGAACCAGTTTATTACTGCTCATCGACGATATAGCCGCCGTTCTGGACGATGTGGCGTTGATGACCAAAGTCGCCGCCCAAAAAACAGCGGGTGTATTGGGCGACGATCTCGCGCTCAACGCGCAACAGGTAGCAGGCATCAAGGCTGATCGAGAGTTGCCCGTGGTGTTGGCGGTGGCCAAGGGCTCCTTAAAAAACAAACTGATTTTAGTGCCCTCGGCCCTGGCGATCAGTGCGTTTGCGCCCTGGGCGGTGACCCCACTCTTGATGTTGGGCGGCGCGTATCTTTGCTATGAGGGATTTGAAAAGCTGGCGCATAAATTCCTGCATAGTCAGACGGAAGATCAATCGCAGCACCAGCATCTCGTGCAAGCGTTGGCGAACCCAGCAGTGGACATGCTCGCTTTTGAAAAAGAGAAAATCCAAGGCGCCGTGCGCACCGATTTTATTTTATCTGCTGAAATTATCGTCATCACCCTGGGCACGGTCGCCAGCGCGACCTTCGGCATGCAAGTGACGGTGTTGTCAGGCATTGCGCTGCTGATGACCGTCGGCGTTTACGGGCTAGTGGCCGGTATCGTCAAGCTGGACGATGCTGGGCTCTATCTCAGCCAGCGCCACAGTCGATTGTTGCAACAGATCGGCGGCGTGATTGTGAGGGCCGCCCCCATCTTGATGAAGGGCCTCTCCATCGTCGGCACGGCCGCGATGTTTTTAGTGGGCGGGGGTATCCTGACCCACGGCCTGCCAGGCGCGCATGAATTGATCGAACATCTGACCAGCAGTGCGAGCACGATTCCCGGCATTGGCGGGATACTGCAAACGCTTAGCCCGATTCTGTTGGATGCGCTGGCAGGAATATTGGCGGGTGCGGCGGTATTGGCTGGGGTCACCGGGGTGGGACGTGTGCGGCGCGTAATCAAATTTTGATGGCCGCAAAAACATCAAAAACCACCTGCTTTGCGCGAGATATGAAGATTACGCTGCGTAGATGGCGTCCTCTGCGGTAAAATCGCGCTTTTGCAGGAATTCCACCGTGTCCGGCATCACTATCGCCTTATCCAAAGGCCGCATTTTTGAAGAAACCACGCCCCTCCTGAAAGCGGCAGGCATTGTGCCGCTCGAAGACCCAGAGTCGTCGCGCAAGCTCATCATCGGAACCAACCATCCCGAGGTGCGGCTGATTATTGTGCGCGCCACTGATGTGCCGACTTATGTGCAGTACGGCGCGGCGGATATGGGCGTGGCGGGCAAGGATGTGCTGTTGGAGCACGGTGGCGCGGGTCTCTACCAGCCGCTCGATCTGCAAATCGCCAAGTGCCGCATGATGGTCGCCGTGCAAAATGGCTTCGATTACGAGCGCCATGTGCGCCAAGGCTCACGCCTCAAGGTGGCGACCAAATATGTGCAAACCGCGCGCGAACATTTCGCCAAGAAGGGCGTACACGTCGATCTCATCAAGCTCTATGGCTCGATGGAACTAGCGCCGCTGGTGGGCTTAGCCGATGCGATTGTGGATTTAGTGTCCAGCGGCGGTACGCTCAAGGCCAACAATCTGGTGGCGGTGGAAGAGATCATGCAAATCAGCTCGCGCCTGGTCGTCAACCAAGCCGCGCTCAAACTCAAGCACGCTGCGATTCAGCCGCTGTTGGATCAATTCGCGGCGGCGGTAGGCAAGTAATCATGCTCAAAATACGCAACCTTTCTACACAGGATGCCGATTTTCAAACGGCGTTGCGCGCGCTGCTCGCTTTTGAAACGGCGCAGGACGCGAGCATCGACGCCACGGTTGCGGACATTCTCGACAACGTTAAACGCCGAGGCGATGCGGCGGTGCTGGAATACACGAGCAAATTCGACAAGCTCGATGCGAAAAGCCTGCCTGAACTGGAACTCACCAAAGCCAAGCTGGAAGCAGCCT
>JAYVBU010000081.1:0-8550 GCA_043750335.1 Betaproteobacteria bacterium
TGGGCGACAGCGTGGACGAATTTCTCTTCAACACACAACGCGGATTTTGCGAGCACTATGCCGGCAGTTTTGCCTATCTCATGCGCGCTGCTGGCATACCGGCGCGCATCGTCACCGGCTATCAGGGCGGTGAATTCAACCAACTTGGTCACTATTTGATCGTGCGCCAAGCCGATGCCCACGCCTGGACTGAAGTCTGGTTTGCTGGGCTCGGTTGGGTGCGTATTGATCCCACCGCCGCCGTGGCGGCCAGCCGTATCGAGCATGGCTTAGCTAGCGCCCTGCCCGCAGACGAAGCGCTGCCATTTTTTCTGCGCGAACCCAGCCCCTGGATGCGCCAATTGAAGTTCTCCTGGGACACGCTAAACAATCGCTGGAACCAATGGGTGCTCGGCTATGACCAAGAGCGTCAAGTCTCGTTCTTCGCGAGCTTAGGTTTCGGCATTGTGTCGTGGGAGCAGTTGGGGATGTATTTGCTCGTCGGCCTAGGTAGTGTGATCGGCCTGCTCGCACTCATCACGCTGCGCGCACGACGCGAGTACACCAACAAGGTAGCGCGCGCTTACGCTGTTTTTTGTGCTCGTCTGGCGCGCATCGGCATCGTGCGCGCAGCAAGCGAAGGACCGCTTGATTTTGCTGCGCGCGCAGAAGCCATGCGCCCCGATCTTGCGCCACAGATAGAAGCCATCACCCGATTGTATGTAGCGCTACGCTACGGAGCCGCCGCGCAAGCGGGATGGAGCGAGACGATGCGTCAATTGGTGGCGCGCTTTAAGCCACGTAAAACCACCGCCTAATTTCTATACCAACAATCTATTTTGATTGTGTAAATTCAACTTGCGGAATCCTTCTGCGAAGCGCACAAATTCCATGCCATATTGTGCTTCCAACTGTCGCGCACGTTCACGCAAATCGTCCCACTTCGGCATATTGGGGCTGCGGTCAAAACCGAACACGATGACGTTGCCGCGTTGTTCGGCAGGCAGGCACAGAAACAGATTATCAAAAGTGGTCGCGATGCGATCAATATAGGTGTGATATTCCTTATCCGAGCCCCACAGATTCACCACCAGTATGCCGCCCGGCTTGAGCGCAGCGCGACAGGCGGCGTAAAACGCGGGGGTAGAGAGCACTTCTGATTGCGCCACTTCGTTGTAGCCATCCACCATCAACACATCGCATGAACGAGGATGCGCCTCGACATATTCTGCCCCATCGCCGATCAGCACCTGCAAGCGCTCATCATCATGCGGCACTTGAAAATAAGCGCGCGCGGTGCTGAGCACCTCCGGATTGATCTCGACGACAGTGGTATGGGCAGTCGGTAAATAGTGATGCACCCACTTGGCGGTAGAGCCACCGCCCAGACCCACCATCAAAAATTCGCGCGCATCGGTTTTAAATAAAAGAAACGCCATCATGGTGCGGGTGTAGGCGACGATGAGCGCGTAGGGGTCACTGATGCGCATGATGCTTTGCACCGTGTCCGAGCCAAAATGCATATGGCGCAAGCCATCTTTTTCGCTCACCTCGACTTGGCCGTCGGCGCGCACGGCTTTGTGGATGCGCCATTTTGCAAAAAATCCCATAGCAGAATTTATAACACGCCCCACCGTAATCGGAGAAGCGCAATTCGTGCCGTGCCGCCCAGTTCAATAAGGCAAGTCATACACATCGCGAAATTGCCGCGCAGAGAGACCCGCAGGAATAGCGCGAAATAATCCGTTGCGAAGCCGAGAAAGCGGCGCATTACAAAGGCTCGATACCTGGGCGAGGCTACGCGAAATTTTTGCAAGCTTTCGCACCCTGTCGTCGCGCGCCGCCTGGAAATGCGCGAAGGCCGTTGCGGGGTCGGGATGCGCGGCAAGCATTTGGCTTAAGGTCCACGCGTCTTCGATTGCTTGTGCGCCGCCCTGGCCTAAATTGGGTAGCATCGCGTGTGCGGCATCGCCAATGAGCACCGCCCGGCCCAGCATCCATGAGGTCAGCGGCGCGAGATCGAATAGATCATTGCGGATAATCTGGGTTGCGTCGGTTTGTGCGATCAACTCCGCCACCGGTTTAATCGACGCCGCATGTAAACGACCAAGCTGCTGCTTCACCTGTTGCATGTCGTCCATGCCCCCAAGCGATGCGCGCTGCGTAACATACCAATACACTTGTGACGCATTGATCTGCACAAACCCAAACACGCCACAGCGGCCCCATATCTCGGTAAATTGATTCGCCCATGCTGAGGGCAACGTGAGTGCCGCCACGCCGCGCCAGCAAGTTTGACCCGAATAGCGTAGCCCACTGTGCGGGAATAGCGACTGGCGCACAGCAGAACGAATGCCGTCCGCACCAATCACGAACTCACCGCTGGCAGTCGTCCCATCCACGAATGGCACATCAACCCTTTGCGCATGCTGGCTTATGCGAACGCAGGATTTTCCTGTCGATACGGCGTCAACTGCCAAGGCGCGCAACAATATTTGCTGCAACGCGCCGCGATGGATTGCGACCGCTTGATAGCTAAAGCCGCGCACTGCATAACGCGCGGATACACTTGAAATTGATTTGCCCCACCGATCCAGAATAACAAAACTATCAAGTTGTCTGCCTGCATCTCGCACTTTTTCGGCCAAGCCATAGCGCGCCAAAATATTCATTGCATTGGGCGGGACAATAATTCCCGCACCCAAAGGGGACAAACTATTCGCCGCCTCAAATACGCGCACTTGAATGCCCCGCCTGTGCAAGGCAATGGCGGTCGCCAAGCCGCCAATACCCGCGCCGATGATTAAGCCGCTCACGCTCGCCCCCCTTCTTGATTAATATGCGTGTAAGTGAAATTGACCGCGCTACGATACACCCGTTATCGCGCACCCTTTTCGTTGTACAATAGCCGCCCTTTTCCGTTTAAGAACAAGATCATGCGCGTTAGCCAATTTTTTATATCCACGCTCAAGGAAGCGCCCTCTGAAGCCGAGCTGGTGAGTCACCGCTTAATGCTGCGCGCCGGGCTGATTAAGCGCCTGGGCAGCGGGCTCTACACGTGGATGCCACTCGGTTTACGCGTGTTGCGTAAAGTCGAAGCGATTGTACGCGAGGAGATGAATAAATCCGGCGCAATCGAGTTGCTGATGCCCGCCGTGCAGCCCGCTGAGCTGTGGGAGGAAACCGGACGCTGGGCCTTATTCGGCCCGCAGATGTTGAAGATCAAAGATCGCCATCAACGCGATTTTTGTTTCGGGCCAACGCACGAAGAAGTGATTACCGACATCGCGCGCAAAGAGCTTAAAAGTTATCGCCAATTGCCGGTCAATTTTTATCAAGTACAAACTAAATTCCGCGATGAGATTCGCCCGCGCTTTGGTGTGATGCGCGCGCGCGAATTCATGATGAAAGATGCGTATTCATTCCACGCTGACAAAACGAGCCTGACGCAAACTTATCAAGTGATGTACGACACCTACACGCGTATTTTCAGCCGCCTCGGTTTGAAGTTTCGCGCAGTGAGCGCCGATACCGGCGCGATTGGCGGGACCGGTTCGCACGAGTTCCACGTACTCGCCGATTCAGGCGAAGACGCAATCGCTTACTGCCCCGCATCCGATTACGCCGCGAATGTGGAAATGGCCGAAGCACTCGCTCCACACAGCGCGCGGGGCGCAGCGACACTGCCGATGACCACGGTCGCCACGCCCCGGCAACATAGCATTGAAAACGTGACCTCCTTCCTCAAGATCAGTGCAGATCAGGTCGTTAAAACACTGATTGTAGAAGGAGAACATGGCATGGTGGCACTACTCCTGCGCGGCGATCACGCATTAAACGAGGTGAAAGCCAGCAAGCTTGCGCAAGTCGGCGCAATCAAGGGGTTTGCATCCGACTCAAAAATTCGCGAAGCGACCGGCGCGGGGCCCGGCTCACTCGGCCCGGTGGGTTTAAAAATGACGATCATTGCCGACCGCGCCGTCGCCGCCATGAGTAATTTTATTTGCGGCGCGAATCAAGATGACGCTCATCTCACTGGCGTGAATTTCGGTCGCGATTTACCTGAGCCCATCGTCGCCGACATTCGCAATGTCGTTGCAGGCGATTTAAGCCCAGACGGAAAAGGTAAGCTGGAGATTTGTCGCGGCATCGAAGTCGGGCATATCTTCCAGCTTGGCAATAAATATTCAGCCGCGCTCAAGGCAACTTTTCTCGATGAACAGGGCCAGCCACAAGCGTTCGAGATGGGCTGCTACGGCATTGGCGTATCGCGCATCGTGGGCGCGGCTATCGAACAGAACAACGATGCGCGCGGCATCATTTTTCCGCCTGCGATAGCCCCGTTCGAGCTAGCGATTGTGCCGATTGGGATGAAAAAGAGCGAGGCCGTGCGCGCCGCAGTCGAGACGCTGTACGCAGAGTTGCAGCAAGCCGGGGTCGCCGTGCTACTGGACGACCGTGACGAGCGCCCCGGCGTGATGTTTGCGGATATGGAACTCATCGGCATTCCGCATCGTATCGTGATCGGCGAACGCGGTCTAAAAGAAAGCCAGATTGAATACCAGGGCCGACGAGACGAAAAGGCAACAGTCATCCCTTTGCAGAATGCCGTGCAGCTTCTAAAATCAAAGCTCGTGGAAACCGAATGAATTTATTTACGCGCCTCATATTGAGCATCAACCTCGCGCTGCCCGGTATCGCCCTGGCGGGCGCGCAACTCTATGAGCCTTTGTCCGCCAGTGTACAAGCCGCCTTGCACAAGGCGGTGGCAGATAGCGCCAGCCCCAGGCTGGCCTTTGACAATGCCGCCGAAGGCGAAGCATGGCTTAACAATATGTCGAAGCGCATGGAAAAACGCACTCCCGATGAAACGCAGCGGCGCGAGTTTCTCACCACCGTGCACTACGAGGCGACCCGCGCAGGACTCGATCCGCAAATGGTCTTGGGGCTGATCCAGGTGGAAAGCGGTTTTAAAAAATATGCTGTGTCATCCGCCTCGGCGCGTGGCTATATGCAGATCATGCCGTTCTGGTTAACGCTCATCGGCGCCAAAGACCAAAATTTGTTTCACCTGCGTACCAATCTACGTTTTGGTTGCACCATCCTGCGCCACTATGTGGATATGGAAAAAGGTAATTTATATCGTGCCCTGGGCCGCTACAACGGTAGCCTGGGCCAGCCCGAATATCCAAATTTAGTGTTGGGCGCATGGAAAAATCACTGGGCTTGGAATTACAATCCGAATAGCATGACAGCTGAGCAGGCAGCACCCAGGAAACCTGGTTAAACAACAGACCTGCTCATCCCCATCCCCACCAGCGGAGAGCGGTACATGAACTTCCTCGAAATCATCAGCGCCCATGTGCGGTGGAAGCAACGCTTGCTGGATTACATCGCAGACAGCAGCGAGAAGCTCGATCCCGCCTTAGTCGCCACCGATAATCATTGCAAACTAGGCCAGTGGATTTACGGCGATGGGCAGGTATATTCCGAGCTAGCGCACTTTGAAAAGGTGCGTGTCGAACATGCAAAATTTCACAAACATGCCGCCGCTGTAGTGACCTTCGTCAATCTGGGCGATCACGCTACGGCGCAACAAGTGCTAGACGGCGAGTACGCCAAGGTCTCGAATAGTTTGAAGCGTGAAATACTCGTCCTGGCCAATGAAGTGGGCGCGCAACCCGGGGCTTAAGGCAGCGTCACACGCGCCGGAACGCCCGCGCGCAGCGTCTCTTTCGCCGAGATTAATACGTCCAGCCAATAGCCCGCCTCACTCTTTTCACCGACCGACTCCAAGCCCAGCATCTTGATTTTGCCCTGATAACTTTGCTGGTTCACGTGCACGGTCAAGGTATCGCCCATTTTCAATTTTTCTATTTGCGCCAAGCTGACTTTTGCACGGGCGATCATTTCGTTGGCGCGCGCCAAAATAAACAAGGTCTGCGGTTGAAATTGGCTGGCGACGGTTTGCCCCGGCTCGACAGCGCGCGCAATCACCAAGGCATCGAATGGCGCGCGCAAGGTCGCATCCCCCAACGTCTTTTGCTTATTCGTCAGGCGCGCCTGGGATTCATTCATGGTCGCTTTGGCGCGCGCCAAACGAGTTTGCGCTTGCTCTAATTCCGAGGTGGCAATGACGGTGCGATTGTAGAGCTCTTGTACGCGATCCATATTGCGCTGAGCGTCTAGCGTTTCTTCTTTATGGCGCGCCCATTCGGCTTGCGCTTCGGTCACGCTGGCTTGATATGTACCGGCATCCAACAGCAAGAGCGCTTGCCCTTTTTTTACCCGCTCGCCTGCATTCGCATAGACCACTTGCACCACGCCGGAAACCGGCATCGACAGCTCAACCCGCTGCGACCATTGCAAGATCGCTGGCGTATCGGCCGCCCAGCTTGGGGTAATGAAACCCAAGGACATCACCATCAAAATAAAGCGGCGCATTATCTGTCTCCTCATTTAGTAACAGGCACAGGCAGGGCTTGGCCCAATAGGGCTTCCAGTTTTGCCAGCGCCAATGCCAGCTTGTATTCGACGCTGCGTTGACGCAGCTTGGCGTCGGCAGTCGTGGCCATCGTCTCGCCCAGGGTGGTGCGTAATTCCACTTCATACAAGGCGCGCGAACGCTCCAGCGCTAGGTCACGATAATCGGCTTGTATCTGCGCCGCATTGCGTTCGGTTTTTTGTAGTTGCTCCACGTCTATCCATGCCGCCAACACCGACGACATCAGGCTGCGCCGGTATTTTTCAGTCTCGGCTTGTAGTTTTTGGAACTGCGCCTGTTCACGCGCCAATTGCGCGGACACGCGATTGCCCTGATACAACGGCCATGACAAGACCACGCCTGCGCGCAATTCGTCGCGCCCCGCTAGCTTGCGATTGGCGTAATCGTTGGCTTCCAGCTCCAAATCCAAAGAAGGATTTTTATCCGCGCGCACCGCTTCCATGCGCTGGCGCGATGCTTCGAGCAACTGCTGGTTTGCCTTGAGTTTTGGGTTTTGCTCGATGAGTGTGAGCAGCGTTTCATATTCTGGCAGGGTGCGATTATTGCTGGCGAGAAGCGGGTCAGCTAAATCTGCGGCGAGTTGGCCCGGCTGGTTCATCGCGTCTGCCAGCAGGGCGCGGCTCAGGCGTTGGCGCGTCTGAGTGGCATTGCGTTTAACGCGCAGGTCCTGAAAATGCGCTTCCAGCTCAGCGACCTCGACTTTAGAAGCCAGCTTTTGTGCATAACGCTCGCGCGCGCGATCAAAATTTAAATACCAGACCGTCATGTATTCGTTGTCGCTGATGTACTGCATGTCGGCGACCAGCACGTCAAAATATCGCGCCATGATATCGAGGCGACGCTGATCGCGCACGTCGATGAGTTGCAAGTCGCGTGCATCAAGCGCGGCGCTGGCGGCCCCCTCAGCCGAGGCGGCGCGACCGAAATCGTATAAATTTTTACGCGCAAGTAGGCGTACGCTGTTGTCGGCAGTGAGCTGCGCGTTGGGTGACGATGACTGCGCCTGTTGCAAACGGCCTTCAACATTGACTGACAGATCGCGCCGCGCGCCGGTAGCGCTTTGATCGGCCAAGGCCAGCGCGCGCTCAGCTTGTGCAATTTGCATATCGGGGTGGGGCGCATCCGCCGCTTGTAGCGCCTGCTCCAGCGTGAGTACTTTTGCACTCTGCGCGATCAAGCTCAGGGGGGAGAGTAAGGTAACAAGTGCAACACTATAAATGAGTCGCCGCTGCACCACGCCAAACGTCATTTAGCGCTTTGCTTATACACGGGAAAGCTCTGAGTTTTATACGCACCTTCGACGACAAAGCGCCCAAGCAACAGGAATTCGTTGATGTCTTTGGCGACACCGGTAAATCGAAACGCCATATTGCCGTCCAGATCAATGAAGCCAAATACGGGGGTCGCACGTACGCGGTTTTCTTCGGCGTATTTTTTTTCGGTGGTTTCACGCCCTTTGAAATCCACCATGCTGACATCGCCCTTGATATCCACATGATAAATATTGAAGTGCTTTTTGAAATAGTCCTGCACTTCAGATTGATTCAGGATCGTGCTTTTCATGCGGAAGCACCACGGGCAATCTTCCTGCTCGAACATAAGCAGGATGCCCTGCTTGCCTTCTTTTTTTGCGTTGGCTAGATCCGCTTTAAAGTCGCCCAGCTTTTGATCGAAAAAATACGGGTCAACATTGCGCGTCTCGCTCTGGGCTAGGCCGCTAAACAATGCAAAACACAAGACAAGTATAAGTTTGGGCATAGGGCGCTTTCTGGGCGAGGCCGTTTACTTTGCGGTTACTGTTTTTTTAGCCACGACTTTGGAATCAATATAACGTTCGACCGCTTCGCGCGTCAACGCGCCGACGTTTTGCGCGGCGAGCTTGCCTTCCGGGTTATACAGGTAAGTGGTGGGCAAGCCCGGCACTTTGCCGATTTGTTCGCTGATTTTTCGGTCGCCCAGCACGATGGGAAAGGTAACCAAGAGATCGTCGGCAAATTGCTTCACGTACGCCTTGTCTTGGTACTCCATCGCGATGCCGATAACGACTAAATCTTTGCGGGTCTCGT
>JAYVBU010000082.1:0-3904 GCA_043750335.1 Betaproteobacteria bacterium
TGCGGGCGCAGAAAAATTGCATCGACCCGACCCGGATGGGGAAAACAGCTTGCCAGATCGCGCAAGTCGAGGCTGTTGGGCGGTGTTTTTTCAGTGCGACTTTTGTCCATTGCCTCGTCTCAGCAAGCGAATGCTTTATGAAGACTATAAGCACCCAACACCGAGCCTAATTTTTATGCAGTCGGTTTAGCCTTTGGCGGCCGCTTGTGATTGCGTTTGAATGGTTTTTTATCGCGCGCAGCATTGTTGTTATTGGGGCGGGATGGGTTGTTTGGCATGGCGGCACTTTGCCGATTGCCTTGCTCTTGCATGGGCGCGGAGGCGCGATTGATGGCGGTGAGCGATATTTCGAGTTCGTTTATTTCGTCCCACTGCTCGTCGGTGCGCAGACGCTCCGGCACCGCCAGTAACTCTTGCAGGCGACGGCGTGGGGAATTGGCTTGGGGTTCATTCATGATTTACTTTCCTGCTTTGGTTCAAATCTAAGTGGCTATGTTAATACCTTTTGGGGGATGGGTTGTAGTCGGGCCTTAAATTGCTCGGCACAGTTTATTTTGCTGCGACACGTGCGGCTTCTAGCGCCCGACTCAAATCCCATACGGCCAGCGCGTAATGAAAGCTGTGGTTATAGCGCGTAATCACGTAAAAATTTTCAAACGCGAGCCAATTCTCTGCGCCATTTACACCATCCAACACCAGTAACATGGCTTCGTTTTCTGCTGGATACACTTTGCTCATTACGCCGACCAAAGCCCATTCGCTGAGCGTCATGCGATAACCCCAGCCACGATTGGCGAGTGTTTTTCCCGGTTCGGTGACGGCGCTGGCTTCGGCTACGACCGGCGCGCCAGCGCGCCAACCCTTACCCTGAAAATAACGCGCCACGCTGCCGATGGCATCTGCCGGATTGCGCCATAAATCGCGCTGGCCATCGCTGTCAAAATCTACGCCGTAATTGCGATAGCTGGAGGGCATGAACTGGGGTATGCCCATGGCCCCGGCGTAAGAGCCGGTGACTGATAGCGGCGGGATATCGCCCTCGCGCGCCAGCAACAGATATTGTTCCAACTCGTCGCGAAAATAAGCGGCACGTTGCGGGTGGGCAAACGCCAGCGTAGCTAAGGCATCGACTACGCGATAGCTGCCGGTGTTGCGCCCATAAAATGTTTCAACGCCGATGATGGCGACGATGACGGATGCCGGTACGCCATATTGCGCCTCGGCGCGCTGCAGTGTCGCTTCGTGCTCGGCCCAAAAGTGCACGCCGCGCGCAATGCGTTGAGCTTCGACAAACAGGGGACGGTATTCGCGCCAGGGCTTGATTTCGGCAGGACGCGCCATGGCATTCAAAATGCTTTTTTTCAGGCGCGCCTCACTAAATAGGCGCATCAAATCGGCGCGGTCAAATTGATGCCGCAGCGCCATCTCATCCACAAAAGCCACGGCTTCTGGTAAATGGGCGATGGGTTCGCCCTGTTCTAGCACCTTGGGGCGTTTGGCCAACGCGGGGGTACTGCACAGCGATAGCAACAAAACAAAAAGAAGCGTACGGCTCATTTAACCTCGCTATCAGAAATCGCGCCCAAGATTCGATCCATTAGCGCTTGCGGTAAAAAGCGCTTGCAGAAGGCAAAAAAATACGCGGGCTGCGTGACGTAATAGCGGCGTTTCGGACGCGCGCTTTCCAGTGCGTGAATGACTTTGACCAACACCGCCTCTGGTCCCAAAGTAAAGGGGGCAACCGGGCCGGGTTGGGTGAGGCGTTGTTCCAACGCACGGTAGGTATCGCGGTGAAAGCTCTGCGCGGCGTCGATATTGCGTTGATAGGCGGCAAACGCGTTTGCGCGAAAACGGCTCTTGATCGGCCCCGGTTCAATCAGCGCAACATGCACCCCACTGCCGCGCAACTCCAGCCGCAAAGTGTCGGTAATGCCCTCGATGGCAAATTTGCTCGCGTTGTAAGCGCCGCGAAACGACAGCGCTACATAACCCAAGAGTGAGCTATTCATCAGGATGCGCCCCGCCGCTTGGTGACGCATCACCGGCAGTACGCGATTAGTCAGCTCGATCATGCCGAATAGATTGGTTTCAAACTGGGCGCGTAATGCCTCACGCGATAAATCTTCCACCGCGCCCGGTTGGCCGTAACCGGCGTTGTTGAACAGCGCATCCAGCCGACCGCCGGTGCGCGCAAACACTTCGTCCACCGCCGCTTGGATTGAGCTCGAGTCATTTAGATCGAGTAATAATGCTTCTAGGCCTTTGGCTTGCAATAGGGCTACGTCCGGCGCTTGGCGCGCGGTGGCAAACACGCGATAACCGCGCGCCGCCAGCCCTTCGGCGACGCATAAGCCGATGCCGCTAGAACAACCCGTGATGAGAATAGAAGGGGAATTCATTCAAAAAAGGCAGTTTTTGCCACAGAGGTCACAGAGCACACAGAGTAGAGCGCGATAAATTCATGGCGCTTAAGACGCCCCTTGGGGGCAAATCGGATATTAAGGCTCATCGCGGCAGCACCGTGAGTGGTAGAAAAATCGCACTGGCCAAATTTTGCACCATACGCACGATCGTCCGGTTCGAACGGCCAGCAGCGATCTTGGCCAGCATGTCATGCTCGGCGATCAGCTTGCCGAATTCGCGTTCGAAACTCAGATTACGCACTTCATCATTGATCTCGTTCGACAACAAAAACAGCTGGCCTTGCGTGTCGCGATTAGTCGCTAGCTTCCACGCGGCGATTTCGTAATTGCGCGCAGCAAGATAGAGCTTTTGCGGATCGAGATCGTCCCAAGCATAAAAATCGGTCTTGTCGTTATAGGCAGATAGCGTCATGGTGCTCATACCCCAAACCAGTGCCAGCACACGGTCGCCGCTGAAATCTTCTTGAAAGCTCAGATACAGCGCATCAATGCCGCGTAGTGCATTCAGCTCTGGAAAATTTTGTTTGAAATCGCTATCGAATACCCGTGCCACTGCGGCTTCCAGGCTCGCCTGGCCGGTCTTTTTCCATTCGCGCGGGTTGCGCCGGTAGAGTTTTTCCATGAGCGAACGCAGATGGCTCATGGATTCCAGCATATGCAAATCGGCGACTTGATCGACCTCCGTTTTGGCGAGCGAGGCGAATTTAAAGTCGGGGGAGACGGGACCCTTGCCTGGGCTCGATGGATGCGAGGCACAGGCGGACTGGAGGAGCAAAAAAGTAAGAATCAGAAGCCACTTCATCATCGTGAAAATAATAGTTCTTGCCACAGAGGTCACAGAGCACACAGAGAAAAGCACAGCCCATTCAAATTACCCATCCCACTCACTGAGCAAGCATCAGGCCACTCGATTTACGCTTGAGTTCTGTGTTCTTCTGTGGCTGACGATTTTTTTAAATTCATTTGTGCAGAAAGTGTACTTGGTTTTAGTCAAGATGAGCAGCTGACTTCGATCTGCTGCGCCCAATCGGGTGGGAAGCCGGCATAGTGCGCCATCGTAGGATGCGCGTCGAAAGGCGCATGCATGAGTTGTAGCAAACGATCAATCTCGCTGAAATCGCCCTGCTCGGCTTTTTCGATTGCGATCTGCGCCATGTAATTGCGCAGAATGTAACGCGGGTTTACGCGATCCATGCGCGCTTCACGCTCAGCATCCTGGCTACTCTGACGCAGGAGCACGGCGCGATAGTCTTGCGCCCATGCATCAAAGGCTGCACGGTCGAGAAACAAATCGCGCAGCTCGGCATTGCCCAGCGTCGGTTCACTCTGAAAACGATTCAAGCGGCGGAAGAAGATCGTGTAATCGACGTGGTTAGCGTTCATCTTTTCCAAGAGCCCGGTAACCAACGCAGGCGCCTCGGCGCACGGCACGATGCCCAATTTTGCACACATCAATTCGATGTAGTATTCCACAAAGGCGG
>JAYVBU010000083.1:0-3901 GCA_043750335.1 Betaproteobacteria bacterium
GCAACACGGCGGGGTAGCCGGGGAGCAGTATTTTGACATCCACGCCCAGGGTATAGAGGGCCGCGGGCAATGCGCCGGAAACATCTGCCAAGCCACCGGTTTTGATGAGCGGGTGGGCTTCTGAGGTAGCGAAGAGAATTTTAGGGCTTGACGGTGTCATGGTTGCATTGCATAGCGCATGCGCTACTGTGTAAGAATATTTTTCTGATTGGGTGGACGATTATAGCAAGCGGCCCATTAAGCGGGCGCGGGCAAACGGTGCGAAGTAAAAGCAGTGTCCAATAATAGGAGAGCGTGATGAAAATCGGCATGATCGGCTTGGGTCGTATGGGCGGCAATATGGCGCGGCGCTTGCGTCGCGGCGGGGTGGAGGTGGTGGCCTACAATCGCAGCTTTGATGTCACCGAAGCCTTGGCGAAAGAAACTGGCGCGATAGCGGTGGGCGAGATTAAAGCGCTGGTCGCCGCCTTACCCGCGCCACGCATTGTGTGGCTCATGCTCCCGGCGGGGCAGGCGACAGACGATGCGCTACAAGAACTCATCGGTCTTTTATCACCCGGCGATTTGGTGGTGGATGGCGCAAATGCCTTCTACAAAGATGGCATGCGACGCGAGAAAGAACTTCAAGCGAAAGGGCTGCAATTCGTCGATGCGGGTGTCTCCGGCGGCATCTGGGGTTTGCAAAACGGCTATTGCATCATGTTCGGTGGCGAAAAAGCCGCTGCTGAGCGCATCACACCGTATATCCAAGTGCTGGCGCCAACTAAGGAAACGGGCTGGCATCACTGCGGCCCGGCGGGTTCCGGCCATTTCACCAAGATGATTCACAACGGCATCGAGTACGGCATGATGCAAGCCTTCGGCGAAGGCTTTGCGCTACTCAAATCCAAATCTGAATTCAATCTCGACATTGCCGAGATTGCTGAATTGTGGCGGCACTCCAGCGTAGTGCGTTCCTGGCTATTAGACCTGACCGCCGATGCGCTGAAGCAAGATCAAACTTTGGACAATATCGAACCCTTCGTGCCCGATTCGGGCGAAGGCCGCTGGACGGTGCTGGAATCTGTCGAGCAAGGTGTGCCGACGCCGGTGATGACCTTATCGCTGATGATGCGTTTCGCCACCCAAGGCAAAAATGATTATCCCGCCAAGCTCATCGCCATGATGCGTAAAGGCTTTGGTGGTCACGCGGTGAAAGCAGGAGGCGAAAAATGAGCAAAGTCAATACCAAGGCGAAACAAGCGCCCTGTAGCTTCGTAATTTTTGGCTCCACCGGTAATCTGTCGCAGATCAAACTGCTGCCTGCACTGTACCAATTGGAGCGAGCGGGACGCCTGCCGCCGGACATGAGTCTGTTTGCTTTTGGCCGCCGCCCCTTCTCGGAGGCGGACTGGGTTGGCTTCATGTTGGAGGCACTGCAAAAGAAGCTGAATGATAAATTCCAACAGGAGATTTTTGATAAATTTGCGGCGCGCTTTACCTATGTGCAAGGTGAGCTGCACAACAAAGAAGACTACGACAAACTCAGGCTAGCGCTTGCCGCGCCTAAAATGGGTGCAAGCACGCATGTCGTGTTCTATCTCGCCATTAAGCCCGCCGAATTTGGTGCAGTAATCAACAATCTCGATAAATCTGGCTTGAACAAGCCGCGCGGCTTGCATCGCATCGTGGTGGAAAAACCCTTCGGCGTGGATATCGAGAGCGCAGAAATGCTCAACGATGTGCTGCATCGCCACTTCGACGAAGAGCAGGTGTTTCGCATCGACCATTATCTGGGTAAGGAGACCGTGCAAAACCTGCTGGTATTCCGTTTCGCCAATACCCTGATCGAGCCATTGTGGAACCGCAACTTTATCGATCACGTGCAGATTACCGTGGCGGAAGAAGTCGGCATCGGCAAGCGGGCAGATTACTACGAGCAGTCTGGTGCGATGCGCGACATGCTCCAAAACCATCTGATGCAATTACTGACGGTGGTGGCGATGGAGCCTCCTGCCAATATGGATGCGGACGCGGTGCAGGACGAAAAGGTGAAAGTGCTGCGTTCGATCCGACCCATTTCTAAACGCACGGTGAACGCACATGCATTTCGCGCTCAATATGGGCCGGGCTTTGTCAATGGCGAACATGTGCCGGGTTATCAAGAGGAGGAGGGCGTTGAGCCGGGTTCGGTGACGGAGACCTTCGTCGCCGCCAAATTTTATATCGACAATTGGCGTTGGCGTGACGTGCCCTTTTATTTACGCACCGGCAAACGCTTGGAAAAATCCATGTCGATGATCGCCATTCGCTTTAAGCATCCGCCGCAGCAGTTGTTCCGTGAAACGCCGCTGCAAACCATCGCGCCGAACTGGGTCGTACTCTCCATTCAGCCGCAGGAGAGCATGCACATGGAAGTGCATGTTAAGCAGCCGGGGCTAGAAATGGACACGCGCGTGATAAAAATGAACGCCTTTTTTCAGGATGAGGGCGGTGCCTCGCTTGATGCTTATGAAAATCTGATCTTGGATGTAATCGAAGGTGATCGCACCCTGTTTATTCGCTTCGACGAAGTGGAATGGGCTTGGCGCGTGGTCGATCCAATTATTAAATACTGGGCCATGGAGCGCGACTATATTCACACTTATGCCGCCGGGAGTTGGGGCTTGCATGAAGCCGGGCGCTTATTCGATGGCGAAGACCAGGAGTGGCGCAACGAAGTGTAGCGCGGTATTTTGCTTTATTTCCCCGAGCCGCTTGCGCATAATCAAAGCTAGGCAAGAGATAGGGGAAGCGCATGGTTCGATGGCAATGGTTCGACAACGATGCGGAAGTCGTCGATGCTGCGCGCCGCATGATCGACCGTGCGGCGAATGCGGCCATCCTTGCGCGGGGCGCATTTCACTTGGTGCTCGCCGGTGGCACGACACCGCGCGCCGTATATCAAACCTTGCGTGAATTGGATACCGATTGGCGCGCTTGGCATCTCTACTTTGGCGACGAGCGCGTGTTGCCCGCCGATCATTCCGACCGCAATAGCCTCATGGCGCATGATGCGTGGTTGGCGCACGTGCCCATCCCATTGGCACAAATACATCCCATGAATACAGAGCAAGGGCTGGAAGCGGCAGGCGCGGCTTATGCAGACTTGCTTTCAGGTCTTGGTGAATTTGATTTGGTCTTGCTAGGCTTGGGCGAAGACGGCCACACGGCCAGCTTGTTTCCCGATCATGAACTCGGCGTGGCGCGAGACAGCCCGGATATTATTTTGGTGCACGATGCGCCAAAACCGCCTTTGGCGCGGCTCTCACTTAGCGCAAACCGTTTGTCGCGCGCGCTGCAGGTTTTGTTTTTGGTGACCGGCGCGGGAAAAAAAACCGCCGTCACACGCTGGAAAAATGGCGAACTACTACCGGCTGCGGCTATCCATTGTCCCCAGGGTATCGACGTGCTGCTCGACGCTGCCGCGTGGACGGTTTTGTAAACTGAATTCCTGCTAGTTAAAAAGTATTTTTCGAGGAGATAGACATGCTTAAAAAAACGACCCTTGTCGTGTGTTTGGCGCTGGCCTTGAGCACGGTGCATGCCGCGCCGGAGCGCATCACTGCGCTCAAAGACCAGCAGGATGTTGCGGTCACCATCTACAACGAAAATTTGGCGTTAGTGAAGGATGCGCGCAAGGTGAATTTACAAAGCGGCGAGGGTCGCCTCGCATGGCGCGATGTGTCGGCGCGCATTCGGCCCGAGACCGCCCTGCTGCGAAATTTGACGCACCCTAAAGGTTTTTATTTGATCGAGCAGAATTTTGATTTCGATTTGTTGACCCCGCAAAAATTGTTGGAAAAACACCTTGGCCAGAGCGTGACCGTGATTCGCACAAACCCCACAACCGGCGCGGATACGCGTGAAGAAGCCGTCGTGC
>JAYVBU010000084.1:0-3894 GCA_043750335.1 Betaproteobacteria bacterium
CGATCTTTCCAGTTTGAGTTTGCTTAACCCGGATGATCGCTCAACCTTGCGCGATCGCATCCGCATCACGATCGAGCGTTTTGAGCCGCGCTTGGCGCGGGTGAAAGTCGCGTTGGAATCGCCGCGTGATTTTGATCGTATGTTACGTTTTCGCGTGGATGCGGTGTTGCTTGGGCATCCGAGCCAGCCTGCGATTACGTTTGATGCATGGTTGCAACTTTCTTCCAACGAATATGGCTTTATCGAAAGAAAATAGATGTTAGATCAACTCCTGCCCTACTACGAAAAAGAGCTGGCGCATTTGCGTAAGCTGTCGGGCGAATTTGCACATCGCTACCCCAAGATTGCGCGCCGTTTGGTGTTAGAGGATGAGCAGTGCGAGGACCCGCATGTCGAGCGTTTGATCGAGGGTTTTGCTTTTCTCGCGGCGCGCATTCACAAGAAGCTCGATGACGAGTACCCGGAGATTTCCGAAGCGTTTTTGCAAACGCTGTACCCGCATTACACGCGGCCTTTTCCGGCCACTACAATTTTACGTTTTGAGTTGGATGAGGCGAAGCCGGAGATCACCGACCGCCACGCCATCAAGCGCGGCCAAACGGTGCTGACCCCGCCGGTGAATGGTGAGCCGTGCAAATTTCGTACTGCTTACGATGTTGATTTGTGGCCGATCAAGCTGGCTTCGGCGAAGCTGGAGCTGACGCAAGCATCGCCCTATTTGCGCCGTTTGCATGAGGCCTATGGGGTGTTGACGCTGGAATTCGAGACGCTGGGCAAAGTGCCTTTCGCGCAACTCAAATTGGACAAGCTACGCCTATTTATCGACGCCGAGCCGCCGCTGGCCTATTTTTTATACGAAATCCTGCTTTCCAAAACTAACCGCATTGATGTGTGCGACGGCAGTGACGACGTGCAGAAGATGTTGCGTCTGCCCGCAGATAAATTGCGCCCGGTGGGCTTTGCGAACGACGAGGCATTGCTTGATTACGATAGTCGTTCGTTTGAGGGTTATCGTCTGCTGACCGAATATTTCGCCTATCCGGAGAAGTTTTTGTTCTTCGATCTTACGGGGCTTGCAGCGCCCACCACGCGCCACAGCGGCAACAAACTGCGCGTACGCATCTGGCTGGATCGCTTTGCTGAGTCTGATCGCATCTCGCGCATGATCGAGACGATTAACGCGCAACGCTTCCGCCTTTTTTGTGCGCCCGCGATCAACCTGTTTACCCAGGCCGCTGATCCGATCCGCGTCACCCACACCACCAGCAACTACCCCGTGATACCGGACGCGCGCAAGCCGCTTGCGTTCGAAGTGATTTCGATTGACTCGGTGTTGCGCGTGGATAAAACCAATGGCGCGGAACAGACACGTGAAATCGCGCCGTTTTATGCGCTGGATCATCACAGCGCGCGCGACACCAATCCACTGTATTGGTACAGCTCGCGCAGTCACTCCACGCGCGAATTCGACCACGGCACAAATTTAGCGTTAACACTCTGTGATCTCGATTTTCGTGCTGCGCGCCCGGATAGTGAGACGCTGAGCCTGATAACCACATGCAGCAACCGCGATGGCCCAGAGCAATTACCTTTCGGCGGCAATGCGCCGGATTATCAATTGCCCGGCGACTCTATCGTCAAGCGCGTACGCCCTGTGCGTAAGCCGTCGAGCAGCTTACGCGCGCCAGATAAACCAGGCCTGCAATGGCGCTTGATCTCGCATTTGTCGCTTAATGTGTTGTCGCTGGTGGCCGAGGGCAAAGGCGCACTGCAAGAGATGCTGGCGCTCTACAACTTCACTGATTCACAAGCCATGGCGCGGCAGATTCGTGGCATCAATGCACTGGAGAGCAAAGCCATGACCGCGCGTTTGCTAGGCGCGCATGCGGGTGCGTTCGTGCGCGGCACAGAAATTACATTAACCTTGGATGAGGATGATTTTGTGGGCGGCGGCGCGTATTTATTCGCCAGCGTGTTGGAGCGCTTCTTTGCGCTCTATACCGCGCCAAACAGCTTTACCCGGCTTAAAGTTCACAGCAAGCAACGTGAGGGAGAGGTGTTCGCATGGGTGCCCCGGAGCGGCCAAGCGCCGCTGATCTGAAACCCACCGATATTACTCGGCGTCTCCGCGCCGAGCCGTATCGTTACCGCTTCACGCAGGCGGTGCGTTTGCTCGCGCTCGCCGCGCGCGAAGCCGGGGTGGATTTACGTGACGATCTGCCGCCGGGCCTGCGCTTTACTACGCCTGCAAGCTTAAGCTTCCCGCCGAGCGAGGTGATGGAATTACTGCCACGCAAAGGAGAAGACACAGAGGCTGAATTGCTCCCCGACGACGCGCTTGCCATGCGGGTTGCCTTCATGGGTTTGACCGGCCCATCGGCTGTTTTGCCAGTGCCCTACACCGAGCTACTGATCGAGCGTCGCAACCACTACCGTGACGACTCGGCACATGCTTTTTTCGATATATTTTCACACCGCGCCATCGCACTGTTTTACGCCGCATCTCAAAAATATCACTTTCACACCCCCATCGAGCTGGGGCGCGAAGACGGCTTCTCGCGCAATCTGCTTGATTTGGCGGGCGTTGGCTTGCAGTCCTTACGCAACCGCATGGTGACGCACGGTTATGGCATCCCAGACCGCTTCATCATGTATTACGCGGGACTCCTAGCGCAAAAGCCCATCTCCGCCAATGCCCTGGTGAACTTGGTGCGCGGTTTTTTTAAAGTACCCGTCACGCTTGAGCAATTTGTCGGCACCTGGATAGAGCTGAGCGAAGCCGACGTCTCACGTTTCGGCAACGCAGCGATGACGCTGGGCCAGACCACCGTTTCCGGTGCGCGCCAATTTGATCGCCAAACCAAACTTGCCGTACATATCGGCCCGCTCACAAGCGAACAATTTGCAGAATTTTTGCCCGGCCAATCCGGCGCGCTGGCCCTGTCAGAGCTGGTTAAATTTTGCTTGGGCCATGCACTGGCGGTGGAGGTGGCCTTGATCTTAAAACGCGAAGACATCCCCGTACCCCGACTCGGGCCCGATGCGGGCTTGCGCCTGGGCTATAACGCCTGGCTGCAAACGCAAGCCATGCCAAGTGACCGTAGCGATACCCGATTTACCTTACAGGCCTGACGCATAGTGATTAAAAAAATCCTGGTACTTCTTTTATTATTGGTCGTGTGGACCGCGCTACTTTGGTTCGTATTTGGCCTCGATATAAATGCCCACAGCAATGCAGCGCTGGCGGCGATGCACCTGTTGCCGCCGCTTACGCTGTGGGCAGGCTGGTGGTCTTGGAGCGCCTGGCGCGAGCGCAAACAGGCAGCGGATAAAGTAGCCGAGACTGAAGCAAAACGCGCCGCGCAAGAAAAGCAACGCACGGAGCGTCGCGCGCAATTCGATAAAGAATTGGCGGAGCGCCGCACCTGGGTAGCCATACGCTGGCTGCAAACGCGAGACTTAAAAGCGCACGGCGTCACCGAGCACTTGACCACCGTCGTCCCAGGCGTAACCGTCTTACTGCATGATGAAGAAATGACCAACTTCACCGCTGAAACGCAAGGTACATGGCCGAGCGTACAGTTGGCGGCACTGTTTATGGAGCTGGCGCAAAACCCAGTAACGCTCGTCTTGCCGATCTACGTGCAAGGGCCAAGCGATCAAGCATTTGCCACGCTAGCAGAGCAGGTACGCAGCGCAAGACAAGCGGCCATGCTGCAACGCAATGTGGAATGGCCAGAAGGCATCGCACTAGGCGCGGTACTAGCGCTACCGCAAAGCGCGGCAAGCCCACAAGAACTCATCGACCTCTGCGTGAATCAACCCGAATTACCCGGCGTACTCGTGTTGGCCTTCGAGTCGCCCTTGTCGATACAAATGCAGCGCGACGAAAAT
>JAYVBU010000085.1:0-3894 GCA_043750335.1 Betaproteobacteria bacterium
GCGGCTTGGTAGGCAGAAAGACTGGCAGCGCTACTTCGGTAGTAATGCCGCGCCGCCGCTTCTGCACCGTACACGCCCTCACCCCACTCAATCACATTCAGATAAATTTCCAGGATGCGCCGCTTGGACATAGTTTTTTCCAGCATCAACGTGATGATGGCTTCTTGGCCTTTGCGCGCCCAAGAACGCTCACCGGAGAGAAATAAATTTTTTGCTAATTGCTGGCTGATGGTAGAACCGCCCGCGACCACTTTGCCTTTTTTTTCGTTTTTCTTGAGCGCCTTCTCGATACCCTCGATATCGAAACCTTCGTGCGTTAAAAACTTTGAATCTTCCGCCGCGATCAGCGCGCGCTTGAGATTAATCGAAATTTTTTCATAGGGAACCCAACGGTGCTTCAGTGCCGCATCCTCGCCCATTTTTTCTTGCAGCAACGCCAATCGCCGCTCCATGAAAGCGGTCGTACCTGGGTTGTGATCGACGTACCACCACACCTGTACAAAAAACCACGCCTCATAGGCGAGCACCAAAACCATCAGCAACGCGATGCCGCGCCACAGCCAATACCAGATTTTTTTAAACACTATTTATTTACAATCACAGATGAACACGGATAAACACGGATTTTATTCAGCGTTTACACGCTGCACAGCAAGGGCAATCACACCCTCATCTGTGTTGATCTGTGCGCATCCGTGCTTACCCGGCTTTTCTAAACATCTCGATCACAACACGCGTCTCGGGCCGCACGCCGCGCCACACATAAAACGCTTCTGCCGCCTGCTCCACCAACATGCCCAGGCCATCCGCAAGATGCGTGGCATGGTTCGCCTCAGCAAAGGAAAGAAACGGGGTCAAACCTTTGCCGTACATCATGTCGTAAGCCAAAGCACCGGGGGCGAAGATGCGCGGCGGCAGCGGCGGCAATTCATCGTTGAGGCTGCTGGAGGTGGCGTTGATAATCAGATCAAACCGACCGCCAGCGAGCCCCGCGAAATCGCTCGCACGCACCTTGCCGTGGGCGGCGAATTGCAGCGCCAGTGCCTCTGCTTTATGGAGCGTTCGGTTTGCGATGGTCAGTGTGTCGGGCTGGCATGCCAACAAGGGTAACAACACCCCTCGCGCTGCGCCGCCAGCGCCCATCAACAACACATCTTTCCCAAAAAAATCGAACCCGAAATTTTGCGTGATGTCCTGCACGAGTCCCG
Organism: Betaproteobacteria bacterium; assembly: GCA_043750335.1. Taxonomy (GTDB): domain Bacteria; phylum Pseudomonadota; class Gammaproteobacteria; order Burkholderiales; family Thiobacteraceae; genus RBG-16-58-11. The sequence continues at coordinate 1,209 of JAYVBU010000085.1, forward strand.
CACCATCGGTGTTATCACCCAGTACATGCGCGCCATCGAAACGCAAGGTATTCACTGCTTGTGCAAGCTGTGCACGCTCGGTGTGTTCTGTTGCATACAGAAAAGCTTCTTGTTTAAAGGGTACGGTCACATTTGCGCCGCGCCCCTCCTGCGCGCAAAACGCATCGACAGCCGCAGCAAATCCGTCGAGCGGCGCAAGCCAAGCCTCATACAACATGTCCACGCCTGTTTGCCGCGCGAACTCGGCATGAATCAGCGGCGACTTGCTGTGGGCTATAGGATTGCCGAAGACGGCGTAGCGATCAGGCATCGGGGTTCAAAATTCAAGCTTCAGGGGGGCAAATTTTAACTCAGCGCACAGCACTTTGCTGATGCTTAACTTTGCATCCAAGGCAATCCCGCCTTTTTCCAACCATTCAAGGTGCGTTGCTGGCTGACTTTATCGCGGTCGCCTTCAAAACCTTCGATGACGTTGTAACACTCTGTGTGACCGGCCTGGGTGGCGGCCTCAGCAGCTTTGTGCGAACGGCTACCGCTGCGGCAGATGAACATCACCAACGCTTCGGGATCAATCATTTGCTTGAACTGCTGCATAAAGTACGGATTCGGCTGCCAACCAGGATAGGTTAGCCATTCGATCTGCACCGCGCCGGGGATAATGCCGGTTAAATCCCATTCAGCGCGGGCGCGCACATCAAGCAGTTTGGCTTGCGGTGCCAGGGTCAAAATGGCGTGTGCTTCTTGCGGCGTCAGCGCGCCGAGATACGGTAGATGTGCCTGCTGAGCCCTTTCGTGGGCCAAGGTTAATATATCGCTGATGGTTTGCATTATTCGGTCTCTGGATGGGTGGCTGCTACAATCGAGTATAGCCATTAATTACAAACGAGCCCATCTTGCACGCCGCACACACTCATACGCATCACCACAGCCACCGCTACCTCGAAACACGCAAAACCACCTGGGTCAGCGTTGGCATTAATCTCATACTGAGTGCTCTGCAGATCATCGTGGGCTATTTTGGCCGCTCGCAAGCCCTAATGGCGGACGGTTTGCATTCCCTCTCCGATATGTTGTCTGACTTCCTGGTGCTGTTTGCCAATCGGGAGAGCAACCGCTCCGCTGATTCCTCCCACCCTTACGGTCACGCCCGCATCGAAACCGCTGCCACTTTTCTATTGGGTGCAATGCTGGTGGGCTTGGGGATCGCGTTGCTCTTTGCTGCGGGTGTCAAATTAAGAGACCCTACCGCCATTCAGGCGGTACATATATCTGCCTTATATATAGGCATAGTCACTTTGGTCGCGAAAGAATTACTGTTTCGCTACATGATGGCAGTGGCAAAAAAACTGCGCTCGCAAATGCTCGTGGCGAATGCTTGGCACTCGCGTTCAGATGCCGCATCTTCGCTGGTCGTCGTGCTCGGCATCGCTGGCAATTTGATGGGATACCGCTTTCTCGATCTAATCGCCGCCGTTCTTGTCGCCTTCATGATCGCGCACATGGGCTGGAAAATGGCCTTTGAAGCCCTGTCCGAATTGATCGACACGGCCTTGGACGATGAATCGGTCGCCCAGATTCGCGCCACGATTGAATCCGCGCCCGGCGTACTCGGCCTGCACGAGCTGCGTACACGCAAGATGGGCGATCAGGCGCTAGTTGACGCCCACGTCCTGGTTGATCCACGCATCAGCGTATCGGAAGGCCACTACATCGCCGAGCGCGCGCGCAAACGCGTGCTAGATAAACACGAGGTGCTCGACGTGATGGTGCACATCGACCCCGAAGACGACAACACAGAAAAACCGTCCGCCCACCTCCCCAGCCGCCACGAGCTGATCGCGCATTTACAGGCGGGCATGCAGGGCGAGCTACCCGAGGTGGAGCGCGTGGTGTTGCACTATCTCGGGGGAAAAGTGGAGGCAGAGCTCTACCTGCCCGCCGCGCTCTACGATCAGCCTGCGCACTTATCACGCTTGCGTGAGCGTTTGGCTGTTTTTTTACGCGACGATGCGTATTTTTCAGAAATCCGACTGCATCATTTAACGCACTAATTCGGTGCATTACGGCATATTATTGCACCGATATAGCGCGCATTCCTTGCCTACCCCGCCAAAACGCCTTGTGGCATAATGCTTTTTTCCGTTTTTCGCGTGGCATGTTTTCTGCTATTTATTCTGCCCGAAACTCTGAATTTCACGCTTTTTTTAATCAATTACGCATCATATTAGGAGGAATAACATGGCCGTCGCCGACGTAATGAAAATGGTTAAAGACAACGAAGTCCGTTTCGTTGACTTTCGCTTCACCGACACCCGTGGCCAGGAGCAACACGTATCTGTGCCAGTCAGCGCGTTCGACGAGGACAAATTTGAAAGCGGCCACGCCTTTGATGGTTCATCCATCGCTGGCTGGAAAGGCATTCAAGCGTCAGACATGATTTTGATGCCTGATCCGGATACCGCGAACATGGACCCCTTCATGGAAGAATCCACCATGATCCTGACCTGCGACGTGATTGAGCCGTCCGACATGAAAGGCTATGACCGCGACCCTCGCTCTATCGGCAAGCGCGCAGAAGCCTATTTGAAATCCACCGGCATTGGCGACACCGTATATTTTGGCCCAGAACCCGAATTCTTCATTTTTGACTCCATCACCTGGCATAGCGACATGTCCGGCTGCGGCG
>JAYVBU010000086.1:0-3887 GCA_043750335.1 Betaproteobacteria bacterium
CGGCCGCCATCCCAGCGTCGTTAATCGCGCGCTATCAACCAGCTTACGTGGCGCTCCATCTGGCTTTGAAGTGTCGAATACCAACTCGCCTTCAAAGCCCACCACTCTCGCCACTACCTCCACCACTTCGCGGATGGATATGTCGTATCCCACACCGATATTGACAAACTCGCCGACCTCTTTCGCATCAAACCGTTCCATCAAAAACAAGCAAGCATCGGCCATGTCATCACTGGCAAGAAACTCGCGCCGCGCGTTACCAGTACCCCACACAGTCGCCTGTTTGTCGCCTCGTTCTTTTGCCTCGTGCAGGCGCCGAATCAGGGCGGGCAGTACGTGCGAGTCCTGCGAATGATAGTTATCGTTGGGCCCATATAAATTGGTCGGCATGACGCTCATGAAATTTGTGCCATATTGGCGATTGTACGCGGAGCACATTTTGATACCGGCGATTTTAGCCACGGCATACGGCTCGTTGGTTGGTTCGAGCGAGCCTGTTAACAGGTGCTCTTCTTTCATTGGCTGTGGTGCTAATTTAGGATAAATGCAGGTGGAACCCAGAAACAATAATTTCTTTACGCCATGCTGATAGGCGCCATGAATCAAATTGCATTCGATCATCAGGTTGAGGTAAATGAAATCCGCAGGGTAGGTGTTGTTGGCGTGGATACCGCCCACCTTAGCGGCGGCGATGAATACATAGTCGGGTTTTTCCGCCGCGTAAAACTGCTGTACTGCTTGTTGATTGGTTAGATCAAGTTCGCGTCGGTCGCACATAACAAGATTGTTATAGCCGCCAGATTGCAGCCGCCGTACGATGGCGGAACCAACTAGGCCGCGATGCCCGGCGACGTATATTTTTGCGTTACGATCCATGGGTGAGTATTTTCTCAGCAACAGCTTGGGCGAAATCGCTAAAATCATTCAGATTGCGGGTTGCAATCGCGTGGACGATTTCCCAGTCGATGGTTTGATAATTGTGAACCGCGATGTTGCGAAATCCCACGGCTTTCTTCAGGCGCACTGCCAGTACCGGTGTGATGTACCCGATATCGGCAAGCACATCGAATGTGCTCCCCATCGTTTCGGGCAGGGGTGTCTCTTTGCCCGCAATGAGGTGCGCCCCGATATCGACGCAAAGCTGTACGGCACGGGTCAGGTTCAGCGCAACGATATCTTGAGCGTCAGGGTTTGTTGCGAGTGCGCTCGGCGTTTCAGGGCATTTTTCACCGACCCTAGTTAAGCAACGCCGCAAAGACTCTAGCTTTTGCTCGATCACGTCCCGATCCATGCCGCCCTCCGCTCGCCGAGCATCCGTCTGTAGTACGGCATGAAATCCGCCTCTTCAAAAAGGTGGCGCTTAATCAGTTCGGCATAGCGCTCGTCTGTACCCAACACGCGTTGCCCCCGCTTAATAATCTGCCCAAGCAGCGGTGCGCCAACAGCATGTAAATCAATGAGGTCGATTGGGCGTCCGGTGGCCTCGGCCAACTCAGCCATGAGCGTCATCTTTTCACCCACTTTAAGCGGCTGTTCTGCGGCCAGCGCCAGGTCAACATCGCTGTCGCAGTTGGCGCGGCCAGTCGCCATTGAGCCGAACAGAATCGCCAAACGAATCTCAGGGTGTTGGGCCAAGACAGCGCGGATAGCCACGCTACTCATGATAATCGAACGTGCCATAACCATGGCGCTTGACAAGCTCGTCGCGCTCAGCCGCCTTCAAATCTTCCCGCACCATTTCCGCGACCAGTTCTTTGAATGTGACTTTCGGCACCCAACCTAATTGGTTTTTTGCTTTGCTCGGGTCGCCCAACAAGGTTTCCACTTCAGTTGGCCGGAAATAGCGCGCATCTACGGCCACGATGCAACTACCCTTTTCATCGAAACCTTTCTCGTCCACGCCCACGCCATCCCAACGAATTTTCATACCCAGCTCCGCCGCAGCCGCATTCACAAAATCGCGCACGCTCTGCTGCTGGCCGGTGGCGATCACATAGTCCTCGGGCTGGTCTTGCTGCAACATCAACCACTGCATTTCCACATAATCTTTGGCGTGGCCCCAATCGCGCTTTGCATCCAGGTTGCCGAGGTACACGCAATCCTGCAAGCCGAGTTTGATGCGCGCCAGGGCGCGAGTGATCTTACGCGTGACGAAGGTTTCGCCGCGCACCGGTGATTCATGGTTAAACAGAATGCCGTTGCAGGCATAGATGCCGTAGGCCTCCCGGTAGTTGACCGTTATCCAGTAAGCATACAGTTTGGCCACTGCGTAAGGCGAGCGCGGGTAAAACGGCGTGGTCTCGCGCTGGGGAATTTCTTGTACTTTGCCGAATAGCTCCGAGGTGGAGGCCTGATAGAAACGCGTTTTTTTCTCCAAACCCAAAATGCGGATTGCCTCCAATACTCGCAATGGACCCAAGGCATCTGAGTTGGCGGTATATTCCGGCTCCTCGAACGACACCGCGACGTGGCTTTGCGCCGCCAGGTTATAAATCTCGTCCGGCTGCACCTGCTGGATGATCCGAATCAAACTGCTGGAGTCGGTCATGTCGCCATAGTGGAGCACGAACTTGCGTCCCGCCATATGCGGATCTTGGTAAAGATGGTCAATGCGGTCGGTGTTAAAAAGCGAGGAGCGGCGCTTGATGCCATGCACCTCGTAGCCTTTGTTCAAGAGAAACTCGGCAAGGTAGGCGCCGTCTTGGCCGGTGATGCCGGTGATGAGTGCAACTTTGCTCATAGATATCTCGGATGTCGTATAAAAAGGGCGATTATACGTTGAAGTGAAAACACTTTAAGCGGACAAGCGCGCGATCAGCCATGCGCAACCTCAGCCCAAAGGCTCAAACAACTGCGCCAAATCAGTTGAACTCAATTTTAGCTTGGCAACGCCGTCACCCAAGAGCGCTTCAGCGAGTGCTTTTTTATGCAGTTGCATCGCGGCGATTTTTTCTTCGACGGTATGTTCGGTGAGCAATTTGTACACGAACACCGGCTTGTCCTGGCCGATGCGGTGGGCGCGGTCAGTGGCTTGCGCTTCCGCAGCCGGGTTCCACCACGGATCGTAGTGGATAACAGTGTCGGCGGCGGTGAGGTTGAGCCCCGTGCCGCCTGCTTTTAGGCTGATGAGAAAGATAGGCACACTGCCGGATTGGAATTTATCAATCGGTGTGGCGCGGTCGCGCGTGTCGCCGGTGAGGATGACATAGTCGAGTTTGCGCTTGGTGAGCTCGTCTTCGATCAGTGCCAGCATGCTGGTGAATTGGGAGAACAGCAAAATACGTCGGCCTTCTTCCACCATCTCCGGCAGCATGCCCATGAGCAAATCGAGCTTGGCCGATTGTTTGACTTTTTTCGCGGCGTCGAGTTTGAGCAGGCGCGGGTCGCAGCAGCATTGACGCAGCTTTAACAACGCGTCGAGGATGACGATGCGGCTGCGATCCAAACCTTTCTGTTCCACCGCCTCACGCACTTTTTTATGCATCGCGGCGCGCACGGTTTCGTACAGATCGCGTTGCGCGCCTTCGAGCCCGACCGTGCGTACGATTTCGGTTTTGGGGGGTAAATCTTTTGCCACTTGGCTTTTATTGCGGCGCAGTAAAAAAGGCCGAATGCGGCGCACAAGCAATTTACGCCGCTCGTCATCACCATGCTTCTCAATCGGGGTGCGAAATAAACGCTTAAAACGCGGCTCTTCACCCAGCAAACCGGGCATCAGAAAATGAAACAGCGACCACAACTCGCCCAGATGATTTTCCATTGGCGTGCCGGTCAAGCACAGGCGATGCCGCGTGGAAATCGCGCGCACCACTTCCGCCGCTTGGGCGCGCGGGTTTTTGATGTTTTGTGCTTCGTCCAGAATCAATAAATGGTAAGGCTGCGCCAGC
>JAYVBU010000087.1:0-3875 GCA_043750335.1 Betaproteobacteria bacterium
GACTATCAAGACCCACCCCTGCCACCGGATTTTAAGTACACCCCGCCGAAGCCATCCGGTTGGGACAAAGCCAGCTACGAACGCGCTCGCGTGGACTGCATCCCACAGGGCAAAGCACAAAGCGAGAGCGCGCCCGTACCCGTATCCACAACGACACAACGCCTACCCATCAATACCAAAGTCACTAGCCGTGCCAACTGTCCTCAAACCGGCGTATGGGAATGCGCCGCCGATACGCCCGGCATCACTGAACATCGCCGCATTTTTGCGTTCGGTCAGCCCATGCCTTATGGCATCGTGCAGCGACCTGCGAAAGGGCTTGGCGGTTTATTCGGGAAACAAGAAGACGACACCGTGGAAATTACTTGGACACTGGTGGCCTATGAGGACAATGCATCATAGCTCGCGCACTATTGGGCACTGCATTGCCTTAACTCGCATCTTCCAACGCCATTTCCAATTCCAGCCATGCTTCTTCTAGCGTGGCTATTTTTTTCTCTAGCGTGTCGCGCGATTGATTCAATTGGGCGATGGCGGGGTCGGCAGGGTTCGCATACGATGCGGGGTCGGCCAAGCGCTGTTGTGCTTCTGCCAACGCAGTTTGGGCATGTTTTATCTCACCTTCTAATTTCACTTGTTTAGAGAGCAAGGCTTTTTTGCGTACGGGTGGCGTATCGCGTCGGGCTTTTTCTGCTACGGGTTTTGCGGGTGCTTGCAAACTTGCGCTGCGCGACTCGACCCAGGTGCGATAGTCTTCTAAATCGCCATCGAAGGGCGCGGCTGCACCGTCTGCCACGATCCACAATTCATCGGCGGTGGCGCGAATCAGGCTGCGGTCGTGTGATACCAGCACCATAGCGCCGGTGTATTCCTCCAAGGCCACGGTCAGTGCATCACGCATATCCAGATCAAGGTGATTGGTCGGCTCATCCAGCAAGAGCATGTGTGGTTTTTGCCAGGCAAGGAGGGCTAGGGCTAAGCGGCTTTTTTCGCCGCCTGAGAAGCCGCCGACTGGCCGGTCTTCACTCTCCCCCGCGAGACCAAAACGCCCGAGGAAATTACGTAAATCTTGCGCCGGTGTTTTGGGGGCGATGCGTTCAAAATGTTCGAGCGGGGTGGCGCTGACATCGAGATGCTCCAACTGATGTTGCGCGAAATATCCGATGCGAATGTCGGGGGTGATTTCTACACTTCCAGCACTAGGCACTAACTCGCCCGCCAACATTTTTATCAGCGTGGATTTTCCCGCGCCGTTCGGCCCCAGCAAAGCGATGCGCGCACCGGCGCGCAGCACCATATTTACGTTGCTCAACAAGATGCGTTCGCCGTAAGCGGCTTCGGCTTGCTCGACACGGATCAGCGTATCGGGGCTGCGCGCGGGGGCTTCGATTTCCAAAGCGAAATGGCCGTCTTCCAGATGTGCGGGGGCGATGCGCTCTAGCCGCTCCAGCGCTTTTAATCGGCTTTGCGCTTGGCGGGCCTTGGTGGCTTTGGCGCGGAAACGGCGCACAAAATCTTCCAGATGTGCGATTTTGGCTTGCTGTTGGCGCAGGGCAATATTTTGTTGCGCGGCGCGCTCGGCACGGGTGCGCTCGAAGTCGTCGTAATTGCCGCTATAGGTTTCGATCACTTTATTCGTGACAAACGCGATGCGATTGACGCAAGCGTTTAAAAATTCGCGATCATGCGACACCATCAAAATACTGCCGGGGTAGCGCGCCAGATATTGCTCCAGCCACAAAATTGCTTCCAGATCGAGGTGATTTGTCGGCTCGTCCAGCAGCAACAAATCGGCGCGGCGCATCAAGGCACGCGCCAGATTGAGGCGCATACGCCAGCCGCCAGAGAAGCTCGCGACAGCGCGCTGCAAATCATCGTTGGTGAAACCCAAGCCATTCAATAATTGCGCGCCACGCGCCGGGGCGGCGTAACCGTCAATCGCCTCGAACTGGTGTTGCGCTTCGAACCAGGCGGCGTCATGCACATCTAGGGCGAGTGCTTGTTCCAGTCCACGCAATTCGATATCGCCATCGAGCACGAATTCCAAGGCCGGGCGCGTGGAGTTGGCGATCTCCTGTTCCACGAACGCAAGCGACTTGCCCGCCTGCAAAGACACATCGCCGCTCTCGGCTTTTAATTCACCGCGAATCAGTAGAAAGAGCGTCGATTTACCACAGCCATTCTTGCCCACCAAGCCAATGCGTTGGTCTGCGAACACTTGCAGATTTGCGTCTTGGAACAGCGGATTGCCGCCGACAAGATAATTGAGATGGGTGATATTTAGCATGGTGGGAATATTCCTAAAAACAATTTGCCACAGAGAACACAGAGGTCACAGAGAAAAGCTAACGCCTTGTGCGTACCGGGCTTTTCTCTGTGTACTCTGTGACCTCTGTGGCAAATTGGTCTTTTTACAATGATATCAGGAGCGGGCGCGATACTCGTGCCTAGGCAGCACTGCGTACAGACAAAATGCTAGAATTATCGGCTCTAAACCCTTCCCTCCAACACAGCCAGAGACCCCTATGCAAACCATTGAATCCTTAAGCAGCCGCTTCAGCCTTGCCCAACTGCAATTCAAAGAAACCAACGGCCTGATCGCGGTCGAAATCGACAATCAGCACGCCAGCGCCTCGATCTGTCTGCAAGGCGCGCACATCATGACTTGGGCTCCCAAGGGCCAACAACCAGTGATTTGGCTCTCGCAGGACGCTAAAGTGGCCCCTGGCAAATCGATTCGTGGTGGCGTGCCGGTGTGTTGGCCTTGGTTTGGCCCGCATGCGACCGAGTCTGGCTTCCCTGGGCATGGTTTTGCGCGCACCGTGATGTGGGAGATGATCGGTGCAAAAGCGCTTAAGGACGGCGGCACTTGGCTGGCGTTTCAATTGCAAGCCAACGACGCTACCCGCGCGCAATGGCCGCACCCGAGTGAAGTGGTTTTACAAGTCGTAATCGGCAAAACTTTGGATATTGATCTGGGTACGCTGAATACCGGCGATACGCCCATCACCATCGGCGATGCACTGCACACCTATTTTGAAATTGGCGACATTAGCCAAACCGCGATTCACGGCTTGGACGGTATCGCCTATCTGGACAAGGTGGATGGCGGCGCGCAAAAGCAGCAAGCCGGGCCGGTGAGCATTTACCAGGAAGTGGACCGCATCTATCTCAACACCGATCACGCTTGCGTGATTGAAGATGCCGCTTTAGCGCGCCGTATCCGCATCCAAAAACTCGGCAGCCACTCCACCGTGGTATGGAACCCATGGATAGAAAAAGCAAACAAGATGGGCGATCTTGGCCCGGATGGTTATCGCAAGATGTTGTGCGTGGAAAGCACCAACGCGGCGAACGATACGGTCAGCATTGCGCCCAAGGCCGAGCACCATTTATGGGTGCGGTATTCGCTTGAGGCGATGCAGTAAGGCATCTCAATCGCGCCAGGGGTGCAATGCCCTGGCGCGTCGCGTTTTACGGCACCACGCTAACTTTAGTGATCGAGACACTACAGTTATTCGTCTCGCTACTTTCAGCCACGCGTTTGAGATCATCAGCGCAAGCGATTAGATAGTAGCTTGCCTGCGTCGTGCTGGTCGGCACGGTGACCGTCACGCTACCCGCCGATGAAGCACCCGCGGCGAGCGATGGCACAGCGCGTGTACCGGTGAGCAATTTGTCGCTATTGCTCTTCACCGTATCCAAAGATAAATAGTAGCGTGTAGTCGAAGCACCCGCTGTCGCGCCACCTTGATTCAAGACGGTGTCGGTCGCGCTGAAGCTGCCGCCCAAGCTCACACTGACGGGCGGAGCGCCCAGGCTGGTTTCGGCCAAGTCGGGCGATAAGGGCGCACTCACTTGCACTGTGCCCGCAG
>JAYVBU010000088.1:0-3865 GCA_043750335.1 Betaproteobacteria bacterium
TAAAGGGGTCACATCTTGTATTATGATGTTTCATCTCTAGCTTTGTGATCCAGGCCGAATCTTGTGCTTCGCTCAGCCCTTATTCGTACAGAGCGCGCATCAACATTGGTTCAAGAAGTGAACAAGTAATACACAAGGCAGCGAGAAAAAAAAAGGCCACGAACCTTTCGGTTTGTGGCCTTTTGCTTTGTGAAGCGGTGGGTTTCAATCCGCATTGATTACCGAGAATGAATACGATGGCGTGACATGAATGTCCGCTGGGTCATATTCGTACATGGGTACTTGCAGGTGACCGGCGTCTCCCCCTGCTGGGTTCATTGCGCGGCTGGCGGCCCATGCGCCGAAGGAGTAGGTGCCTTGTGCTGCGCTGGCATCGAGTGTGAAGAAGGCGGTGACTATTGCCGAATTGTCGCTCGGGGTTTCGTGCCAATGCGCGACGCTGGAACCGGCGGGGAACCAGTCATCTCCCACCTCGCCGGAGGAGAATGATTGCAAGATCATATCGCCTGCGCCGCACCCGCTCCCACCTACCAAGACATCGCGTAAATGTAAGGATGAGGCGGTGAAGGTAACGCGAAATTCCACGCTTTGCGGTACTGCGCCGCGATTCACCACTGGGCAGGGGAAGGTGAGCGGCAGGAATGCGCCCACGCTGTTTTTACGATACTCAACCTGGAATGAGGTTGTCGGGTAGGAGTTGTCCACATGAAATGCGACGGTGTCGGTCGCTGGTTGTGGAGACAGTGCTATGCCGCCCGTGCCCAATTCTATTTTGAGCACATGTTTGCCGTTGCCGGACAAGCCGGTATTCCAATCGAGCAATAATTTTTCGGGTTCCCAGTCGTTGGGGTTAGCACCTTTTGGGATCACGATTGGATACCAGCCATCCGCATCGGGTACGACGTGGTGATACTGCGTGACGGTTCCGCTTGCATCTAGCCGGGTCACCCACCAGGAATGGTTGAGCATCGGCAGGGATGGGCCGCCGTCATAACTATCAAGCATGCGGTATTGGGTGGCGGTGGTCCCGACATCGACACAGCCGTATATCGGCACGACGCTGTGGAATGGTGTCTCGGCATCCGGATTGGGGAGTGGATCGAGTGGGTTGCCGGAGGGGTGCGGACGGTTCGGGCGTAAGGCATAACCGGCTGCAGGGTCGTACATGGTGGCATCGCCGCGAACCGGCATGCGCCCGGCGCGATAGATGGCGGGGACGTTGCTGCACGGAATGGGCGTGGTGTCATCGCAACCCGGCACAGAAATGGCAATAGGGGATGCGACTAGCGTGACGGACGGAATAGTGCCGGCATTCCAGCGCACATTGAAATAGCCTTCTGAGTAAATCGATTCTTCCACGCCATCTCCATTTACATCCTGCGTGACATGAAAAGTGATGTCGGGGATGTCGATGATGGGCGTCCATTCAGGGATCAGTACCGTGTGGCAGCGGCGGAACGGGCCGATAAAACGACCCAGATCGAACTTCGCTAATTTTTCAGGAGACACCTTGAGCATCTCGCTTAGCACGCTGCGTACTTCCTTCATCGGCAGGGCAGCAGTGTCAATTTTTTTGCCAGCACCATGACCCGACAGGCGCAACTGCCGGGGCAATGGCGGCGGCAGGGGCGCGGAGAACGCATCCTCTTGTAAAAGGTTGGTGAGGCTGTTGCTTTGCGCGCCAAAGCTCAGGCGACTTAATGCCGTACCCATGCGCCGGGCGGTGTCACGGCCTACAATTTTTTCGACTGTCGATAAAAGGTGCGCGCGATCCATATTGAGAAATGGTGCAGGATCAGGGCCGGGGATGGGGTCAGGAAAATGAGGAAGCTCCTCTTGCAGAATATCCGCGAGCGAGGGGCGATCAAAAATAATCGGGAAGCACACCCGCTCAGCCCGCCACTTGAGAATCCAGTCAATGTCCCAGCGCGGGATGTATGCGCAAAAATTCCCGCAGCGGTCGGTTTTGACGGTGGCGATAACTTCGCGATGGCAGAAAAAAGGAAAATACCAAGCGTATCTTGAAGCGGACGGAAAGTACCCAAGAACCGAGCAGTCGGTATCCTCGACATTGACAGTGGCGTAGGGGACGGGATACTCGACGCCGGTCACCGGGTCTTTTTTGACGACCTTGCCGCATACCTTTTTAAAGAGAAACAGTGCAGGGTCGATATCGAAGCGATATTTTTCACTGATCTTCTCGACAGTCAGGCCGAGCAACTCCTTTACGGGGACGCCGCTCATCGTGCTCAGACGCTTGGCTTGCAGTGAAGTGATTTCTATCTGGTCGGGCTTCTTGTGCATAACTGACTTCATGGCAAGGCTCCTTTGGTCATGTTAAAAAAAAGATAGCGCAGTTTTACTGCCGGGTAGTTGCGGGCTGAAACTGCTGACTGAAAGCATCAATTTCACACAGCATTTCCGCATACGTTTCTTCGGTAAGCCATGTGGGGTCTGCTTCGCTACCCGTTTGCACGGGGTAGTAGTACGCGCGGGATAATTCCAGCAGGCGTAGTCCGATGTGCTGAATGAAGTGCATCAGCGTGAAACCCTTGTGTGCGCTGTAAGCGGTGTATCCCAAAGCGCGAAAAAAAGATCGGGACAGGATGCATCCGTGCATTTGCCCTGTACGCTTGTGTTGCGCGAAGGCGCGGCCATGGTGTGCATTCGCGTGGCAGGTTCTTCTATCCTATTCGTAAATCGAAGCGTGAATATCGCCGTGCGTTTGTCGGTGCTGTAGCGGGTAGCGACGATTTGAGCTTGCATGTTCAGATGCGTGGAAATAGTTTTCGTATCCATGTGCATGTCCTGCTAAGTGGGTTTAGTCATGCATCAATCGGTATTTTTTACCGTGCCGTTTTTACATCCGTTGCCAACGTAGCGCTAAAGGGATTTGAGCTGGCCCGCTGCCGTCCGCTTGAGGTGACGGTGACGGCATAGGTGGCGGGTAGGAGGCCGTGCGGCAGGTTGGCCACGACTTCTTGCTCCGAAAAATGCTTCACATCCAAAGGCTCATCGGCCAGCATGACGATGGGCGTTGTCGTACCGAAATGGTGGCCGGTGATGATGAGCGTTTTGTCCTGAGCACTTACCGAAGTCTTCACAATGATCGGTGTTGATGTCGTAATGCTGCCGCGTCCGCCAGCGATGGCAAGGTTGCACACGGTGAGCCCGGCGATGAATACGAAAGTTTGAATCGTGATGTGTTTCATGAAATGAGCCTTCAATTGATTAGGGTAAATTTAAATGAAGGCATGCATGTGCATGCCAGCGTAGGTTTGAATGCAGGCTTACGCTTGTTGTGAATGCGGTGTGCCGAATATCGGTGCGCCAATCCGTTCTTGGGTGGCCTGGGTTGGTTTTCGATTGGCTCTTTTTAGCTTGCTGCCGACTTCAGCGCGGTGAACATGCTGAATCAAGGCAATCGCCAGCAGCCGCGCTTGTTTCAAGCTCAAGTGAACGCATGCACCAGGTGCTTCGTTCACAGCGAGCTTGATGTAATCCCCCGCCTCGTCATGCGTGCCAAGCGTGATATCAAAACTGCCTTCCTGCGGTATTTCGCTCATAGTAGTGCTCCGTGTTGTGCCGGGTGAATCCGGTCTGGTTTGGGGTTAATTCGGGTTGCTGGCACCGTCGAAGGTGACATAAGGCAAGTAGGTGCTATCAGATGCTTCCGGTTTCTTGGGTTTAGTACCCGCAGCCGGCGCCTCCATGCCTTGCATCACATCCTCGGTTTGCGTCTTGTCCGATACTTGGCGCTTGATCGTGTCAGCTCGTTTGTCCTGAGCGGTTTGTTCATCGGCAGAGACGGGCAGGGTTGCCGCCAATGCGAGGGAAAGCACAATACTGTGAAGAATGGTTTCCA
>JAYVBU010000089.1:0-8444 GCA_043750335.1 Betaproteobacteria bacterium
CCTTGTTGCAATTCGCGATTGAGGCGACCTTGTGCCACCAGCGCTGCTTCGGCTTCGTTCAGATTTTTTAACAGGTTTTGTTGCACCGTGGCGACGTCGTTCACGCTCTCGGCCATCATGCGCGTGATTTCCTGCAAGCGCGTAAAGCGGTCGAATTCGAGGGGGTCGAATTGTGTTTCTTGTGCGGCCGATATGCGCGATTGCATTTGCGATTCGGCCTGAATCTCCACTTCGCGTAACTGATTTCGCAAGCGAATTACGTTCTCTGTCAGGTCTTTGAGCGATTGCTTGAAGTGCAACATTTCGCCTTCGATTCGTGAGCGCGTAATACTCACCTCGCCCGCCTCGTTCACCAAGCGATCAATCGTATCGGCGCGCACACGCAATACGGCGCGCGCGGCAGCTTGTTCCATCTCGGCCAACAAATCGGCTTGCGGCAATGCAGCCTTGGCTTGCATGCCCAGCACAACCGGGGCCTCTGGTGCGATGGCCTCGGCGTTGTCGCCTTTAATCAAAGTCTCATGCTGATCGCTGACTGCGTCGAAATAACCATCCAGGTCGTCTAGTACTTCACTGCTTGGCGTGCCACTTTCCACCACGGCTTCAAGCTGCGTTTCCATGCGATGCGTAAGCTCGCCCAAGCGCATCGCGCCAGCCATGCGCGCGGAACCTTTGAGCGTATGCAGGGCGCGTTGCAGGGCTTGCGCGGCATCGGTTTGGTTTGGCTTATCACGCCAAGCGCGCAGCTGAGTCCCGATGAAGGGCATCAATTCCTGCGCTTCTTCCAGGAAGACGGGTAGGAGTTGTTCGTCCAAGTCATCTTTAATGCTGCTGTCGATTTCGATCGCGTCGGTTTTTTCTCGCATCGGTACGACCCTCAATGTGGGTTGGGGCGGCGGAGCCGGTTCAGGAATGGGTTCATTCGCTACGATTTCTAGCGGTGGCTCGGAAGGCGTTTCTTCAATGCTTACTTCATCTATTGGGGCGATAACGTCGGGCGTGTTCTGAGCTTCCAACTCGGCCTGCTCGCGCGCATGGCGCGCATCGACCACCATTTGCGCTAAACAATCTGCCAAATTGCTGGCTGGCAAGGGCTGCTCGCGTTGTTGGATCGTGCTCAACATGCCTTTTAGACTCGTCACAGCATCTTGCATCGCCTGTAAGGCGGACAGCTCCAAGGTGCGCGGGTTGTGCAATACGTCCACTAACCATTGCTCTAGGGCGTGTGCAAGGCTTGCGGGTTCGGTGAAGCCGACGGTGCTAGAAATCCCCGCCAGGGTATGCGCGGAGCGCATGCAGTCATATTCAATTGGGTGGGCGGGATTTGCGTGATTCAAGGCGATGCCGCTATCCAATGCCGCTATGTGGGTGGCCGCTTCATCCAGAAATAACTGGTACAGCCCCGGGCTAATGGTATTGCCGCCAATTTGTATGTCTTCCGGCTCGGTCGGCGTTTCTGCTAAAGGGGAGGGTTCTTCTATTTCAGGCGAGATCGCTGTGGGTTCGGGCGCAGGTTCGAGCGTGGATTCCGCCTCAGGCTCAAGTAATTCCAGGAAAAATTCATCTTCAGCTGGCGCCTCTAGCTGAATTTCTTCTTCCGACGACACGGCGGATTCTGTTGCGGTTTCGTCGTCGTTGCCTTCTATTGGCTGGCTAGCGGCCTGGCGTGAGGCGATGAGCACCTCGCGCCGGGCCGACAAGTCAAAAGGGCCGGAGGGGTCCTCCCGCAGGGATTCTGCCGTTGCGAGCAGCTCGGCGGCATTCACCTCCACCGCGCCGTCGCGATTTAAAATTTCTACCCAAACAGCGAATGCGTCATGCGCCTGTTGGATCATGTCGAGTAATTCTGGCGTGGCGTCTTTTTCTTCTTCCAGCCAACGGTTCATGGTTTGTTCGATGCCCCATGCAACTTCGCCCAGCTCTTTCAGACCCACCATACGGCCTGAACCTTTCAGCGTGTGGAAGCCACGGCGAATGGTTATCAGCGCTTCGTGATCGTGAGGACGGCGGCGCATGATTCCCAGATGTTCGCGCACCGTGGCAAGTACTTCTGCGGCCTCTTCCAGATAGGTTTCCAACAGCTCACGATCTATGGTTTCCTTGCTGGCATCGAGCAGACGAGCCGTCTCGGCGGACGGTGCGACGGCAGCGACTTTGGGCGCGCTCAATTCAGCGACCGCTGCGCCTAACACGGCGGTGGGCATTTCACCCGCTTGTTCCAGAGCGGATAGCGCTTTGGATGCACGCGCTTTCAGCGTCGCGTCGTCAATCAAATCTGCGTCTTGCGCCAAGGTTGTAAGCTGATTACGCAACTCGCTACGATGTTCTGCCGTCGGCGCGCTATTCCAGTTATCGAACAGGGTTTGCGCTTCGCGCTTTTGCGCTTCTATGCCGGACTCGACGCTGACGGGGGCACGCTCAATGGGTGCGGGTGCGGCTTCTATCTCTGTTGGTTCTTCTCTATCGCCATCCCGCACATCGCTGTTTTTGATGCCGGGGAAGGTTTTAATCACCGGCGCGATGATGTTAAATGCGTCTTTGCGGCCATGTTGTACCGCTTCGATATAGAAGCCGAGACTACTTAGGCCTTCGGCCACTAATTCCAGATCACGCTGTTCGGGCTGGTAATGCTCATCGGCAAATTTATCAATAATCAATTGGCACGCGCCCAGCAAATCGGCTGCGCGCTCCAATTCCAAAATCTGCAATGCGCCGAACACTTGACGGATATAGGAGGTCAGGCTGGGTATATCCGCGCGCTTGCCGTGATCGCGGAAGAAGGCATCGAGCACTTGCTCGATGTGGCGCAGATTGGTTTGGATTTCTGTGCCGACTTGGTTCAGCAACAGTTTGTCTTGCGCTTTGCGCGAGATTTCATCAAGCAGGGGCACTTGCTCGAAATCGTCTATGGATTGGCCCAGCAGGCTGGCTTGCAGGCGGCGACCTTGCACGTCGGCTTGATGTGCGAATTCAGGCGTGAGACGCGCAAAGTTTTCGACAGCGGTTTCGGCCAGCATCAAAGCGGTTGCCATTTCCATCGACACCACTTCTGATGCCTCACCGCTGATGGCTAATTCGTTTGCGCCGCTGGCAATTTTTTCTATCAGTCCGGCCAGCGGCTCAAAACCTAATGCCTGACTTTTGCCGATTGCACGGTGCGTGTGATCCTGAAAAATCTTGAGGATATCTTTATTGCCCGCGCTAAATTTAAGCCAAGCATCCTTCGACGCGCTCACCAAATCCGCTAGCTCGCGCAGTATCGGTTTAGCTTTTTCCAAGGCTTGATCGGCTGGTGCGGTGGATACGGCTCGCTCAGGTATATACGTTGCCAACTCGAACGCTTGCTTCACGCTGACTAAACGCGGTGTGGCGGGTTGGGCGCTGGCCACGTAATACAGGACATCGCGATTTAATTTTTCGGCCACCTTGGTGGAGTTTTCCGCAAGGCGGCGAATCTGTTGATCGATACGACCGCACAAACTCTTGACGTTGAAATTTGCAGGCAGACCACCTTCGAGCAGGCCCTCTACAAATGCCGCTGCGCTCCAAATAAAGGTGCGCGCAGCAGCCTGGCTTTGGCTCGTCTCAATCGCTGCTAGGGCATCGCGCATGGCGGCTATTCCGGCGCGATCATTCGGGTTGCGTAAATAACCGAGCAAGCCTTTTTGATACTGTGTGCGTAAGGCGCGCACATAACGTGGCAGGTCGATTTCTGCCACGGGCAGCGGCGCATCGGATTTCGGCGCACGCACGGATAGATCGGGGAAAAATAAATCGCTTTCCGATACCCGGTCAATTTTGCGCGCAGCCGATAATTTGTTGAACGCGGGGAATAGTTTCAGCGGCACATCCGGTGCGCCGCCCATTAATTCATCCAGGTATTTCGCGATCGTGTCGAACCCTTGATCGAGCAGATCGAGCGTGTCGGCGCTGGGCTCGACTTCGCGCGCTTCGAGCGCGACCATGAAACGCTCCACCTCCTCGACAAATCGCGCTAAGCCGTCCAAGCCAACCATTTGGATCGCGCCTTTTACCTGATGCAGGTGCGGCTGCGCGAAACGCAGGGGCGAGGTGTCGCCTATATTCGACGCAAAATGCGCAAGCTGCTCCTTAGCCTTGTGCAAGGCCGCGTCGATTTCCCCTTTAACCCAGGTCAGGGGACCAATGTCGAATTCAGTCAGGCTCATGTATTTAGGAAAGCTTGAAGCCAGCGACCGAACCCTTCAGATCGGCCGCCAAGTTGGCGAGCTGTCCGATGGACACGGCGGTACGCTTCGTGCCTTCTGTAGTTTGCGTCGTAATGTTTTGAATGTCTTGCATGTTTTTTGCCACGCTTTGCGCAACTTCGGTTTGCGCTTGCGTGGTTTCGGAGATGCTATGAATCAGACCTGCGAGTTCTTGCGACACGCGACCGATCTCGGATAGTGCCTGGCCTGCGGCATCGGATAGTTTCGCGCCCTCGACCACACCCTGGGTGCTTTTTTCCATAGCGGCCACAGCGTCGTGCGTGTCCGTTTGAATGGTTTTTACAATCGCACCGATTTGTTTGGTTGCCTCACCGCTGCGTTCTGCTAGGCGCTGCACCTCTTCTGCCACCACCGTGAATCCGCGACCCGCTTCACCCGCCGACGCCGCTTGAATCGCCGCGTTCAAGGCCAGAATGTTGGTTTGCTCGGTAATGTCTGAAATCAGTTCCACGATCTCGGAAATTTCTTGCGAGGATTCGCCCAAGCGCTTGATGCGTTTTGCGGTCTCTTGTATCTGCTCGCGAATTTCGTTCATGCCCGAAATGGAGTTTTGCACCGCCGACTGGCCTTTTTCTGCTGCGTCCAAAGACATCTGCGCCACGCGCGCTGACTCGACTGCGGTCGCTGAAACCTCGTTGATGGACCCGGCCATTTTCAACACCGAAGCGGACGTTTCTTCAATCTCTTTCGATTGGCGCTGCGCTGCGTCGAGCAGTTGCGCGGTAATCGCTTGCGCTTGTTGTGAGGCCGTAGTCACCTGCTCTGTCGCTTTATTGATCTCGGCCACCAGGATGCGCAGCTCATCAATCGTGTAGTTGATGGAGTCGGCAATCGCGCCCGTGATGTCTTCAGTCACCGAAGCCTTCACCGTTAAATCGCCTTCAGCCAAGTCGCCCATTTCATTCAGGAGCCGCAGAATCGCTTCCTGGTTGCGTTTGTTTTCTTCTTCGCTGCCTACCGCGCGTTGACGCGCATCGTTAATGAATGACCATGCCAGGAAAAAAGCACTTCCCAAAGCGAGCAAGCCGAAGATCGCAGCAAACCAGCCGCTGAACAAGCCGAGTTGCCCATAATCGCCAGTTAGGCTTTGTGTGCTCGTCAACATGGGGTCGGACGCATCGAAAATCGCGCGGCTGGCGGACTTAGCATTTACCAGATTTTGCATGTTTTGCAAAATGTCGTTCACGTTCGCGTCAAAGGTTTTGAACACGCCGTGCAACTCGCTGAGTTTTTCTTTAATGTCTGCGTCTTTGACGGCGGTCAAACGCAAGTCTTCGCTACCGACTATCAGGCCGTTCAGGGTGTCGCGAAATGAGCTGGCATCTTTGCCCAGCAAGAACGCTACTTCGGGATCAATTACATCGGACGACAGCAGGTTGTTGGCGTTTTTTGCCATGCGCTGCGTCAGCATCACTTGGTCGGAGGCGATGGATACGTCACGCTGCGGGGTGTTCGCCTGCACCATGAGCGAAACCACTTGCTGCGACAATTCCAACATTTGCACGTTGGCGGCGTTGATGGCCGCCACGCTCTGGTTTAATTTTTCCAGGCTTTGCTGTTGCGACAAAATCGAAGCGGTCTCCTTCGACATCTTGCCCCACTGCTTGTTGAGGTCACTCAAAATCACTTGCGCGGACGAACCTGAATCGCTCGTCAGACGCTTCAAGTCGGTATCAAATTTTGTTTTGGCATCCGCCAATTGTTTGAACGCAACTTTGTTGCCCAGCACCGCTTGTTGCGAGCCTTTCGCGATGCGCTGCGACAACATCTGCATCTCGGTCGCCGTACCCACCAAACTTGCTTTGCGGTTAACCTGATAGTTACTAAAGCCCATCAGCGCGCCCGTTAGGATCACGCAGCCCAGGGTGGCAATAGCGGTATAGGCAATTTGCTTTTCTGGTGGCAGATGGCCGATCAGCGGAATTTGCGCGGTCTCTTTGCCGGAAAATTTACGCAAACCGTTCATGATGAGCGTGGTGTGTAATACCCCCGTCGCGCCGCTACTCTTCGATTTTTTATCTTTCTTCGGGAGCTTGAAGAATGCCATAGTCCTCTCCGTTCCTAGCCTTTAGGCTGTTTGCTTATGCAATGGATCGAGCGCCCTTAAGCGCCCACATTCAAGAAATCGGGGTGATTAATCAACCCCGCCATATTGAGCTCTTTCCAAATATTGCCATCTTGGTCTATGTATTCGGCCGCTACCCAGGGTGGCAAGTTAGCTGAGTCGCCGGGCTGAAATTGATCCGGGTTTTTAAGCCCCAGCATATGATGCACGATGATGCCCGCATTGACGTGGTATTTGCTGTTGGCCAATACCAGGCGGCTATCAACGTTAGCCAGGGTCGGCTCACCACCGAGAAAACCGGAGAAATCCACCGCGCTGTACAACACACCGCGCACGTTCGCCACACCCGCGTACCAACGCCGGGTCAAGGGAACCCGCAACAAGGTCGGCAGGGGCGTCACCTCGCCCACATCGGGCAAATTTACCAGCCATTTCTCGCGCCCTACCTGTACGCCCATTTTGGAGGCGGACTGATTGGCGGCGCCTGATTGCGCTTCCTTGAGACGGGCGACAACGCCCTCTTGAAATTCTCGCAGGCTGACTTTTTTGGCCATTACGTGTTTTTCGTTTGATTAACCCAACGCTGCGATTTTACGCAGCAAATCATCTTTATTGACAGGCTTGACCACGTAGTCGCGCGCACCTTGGCGCATGCCCCACACTTTATCGGTTTCCTGGCCCTTGGAGGTGCACATGATGACCGGAATATTTTTGGTTTCTTCGGCCTTGGTAATGGCGCGCGTGGCTTGAAAACCGTTTAGGCCTGGCATCACCACGTCCATGAGGATCAAGTCCGGCTTGAGTACTTTGGCCTTTTCCATGGCTTCTTCGCCGCTTTCCGCCATCACAACTTGATAGCCCTGTTTGGTGAGCAGCTCTCCCAAGAAGTGGCGTTCGGTCGGCGAGTCGTCCACCACCATGATTTTGCTAATAGACATTATCAATCCTATTTCGGTTATGCAGCTTTGCGGGTCAGGACGTGTTTTTTCACGGCCTGTAGCAGGCTTTCTTTGGTAAAGGGTTTGGTCAGGTATTCATCCGAGCCGACCATGCGACCGCGCACACGATCAAACAGGCCGTCCTTGCTCGATAACATGATGACGGGGGTGTCGCGAAAACGCTGATTTTTCTTAATCAGCATGCAGGTCTGGTATCCGTCGAGGCGCGGCATCATTATATCGACGAAGATCACGTCAGGCTGATGGTCGGTAATCTTGGACATGGCGTCAAAGCCATCTTCCGCCAGAATGACTTCGCAACCGGACTGCACGAGAAATATTTCGGCGCTACGACGGATGGTATTGCTATCGTCGATCACCATTACCTTTATGCCCGCTAGATTATTTTGATCTGACATTTCACCTCCGCGCTATGCCGCCATGACTGTTCTAGCCCACGGCCTTTAATTAGCATTGTAAAATAAAATCAATAAAGGTAAAGAGTATTTCTAAGAAACTACCCGAAGTTTCGCTTCTAAGCACTGACTTTCTCTATTTTCGCCTTCGTATAATGGCAATATCTATGCCAAAGCCACTGGTCGTCGAAATTCGTCCCGAAATACGTATAGCGGCAGGCTTTTCAATATCTTAAAAGGGCTGTGGCTCTGCACTGAGCATGCGCCATTACCGTCGGTGACGCTGAAATTTCAACGCATACCGTGCTTTGCTAAATTTCGATCAGTTCGAAATCTTCCTTGCGCGCGCCGCAGTCGGGGCAAGTCCAGTTGGGCGGCACGTCTTCCCAGCGCGTACCTGGGGCGATCCCGTCCTTAGGCAAGCCTTTCTCTTCTTCATAAATAAAGCCGCAAATCAAGCACATATAGTTTTTCATGGGAAGCGTCAGGGGTTTGGTTTAAAATTGCATTTTACCTGCGCAGGCCGATTTATTGCTAACCTGGACTTTTCCAGCGTTTTCCAACATTCAAAATTTCATGGCCGACAACCCACCTATTGTTCTCACCTTTGCCGCCAGCGACCCCTCCGGCGGAGCGGGCATTCAAGCCGATTTATTGACCATCGCCGCTATGGGCTGCCACCCCTTGTCGGTCATTACGGCAATTACGGTGCAAGACACCCTGGGCGTGGACGACATCTTTGTGCTGGATGCGGAGTGGGTCGCGGATCAAGCGCGCG
>JAYVBU010000090.1:0-3858 GCA_043750335.1 Betaproteobacteria bacterium
CACGAAAATAACATCGCCGATGCCCACGCAATTTCACTCGGCATCATTGCGCCCGATGGCCGCGACGGCATGCTGCAACATGCGCGCCAGTTTCATGAGGCGGGCATTCCCTTCGTATTCGATCCGGGCCAAGGTTTGCCGATGTTTAATGGCGAGGAGCTATCACAATTCGTGGAGTGGGCAAATTATGTCGCGCTCAATGACTATGAAGCGCAGTTGATACAAGATCGCACGGGCAAAACGCTGGCGGAACTTTCCAAGCGCGTACAGGCCTTAGTGGTGACCCTTGGTGCCAACGGTTCCATTATCTATATTGATGGTAAACCTATCGACATCGCGCCCGTTATAGCGAAACAAGTGCTTGATCCGACTGGTTGCGGCGATGCTTACCGCAGCGGTTTGCTGTATGGCATCGCGCAAGGTTTTGATTGGCCTACCACTGGCCGACTCGCGAGCGTCATGGGGGCGCTGAAAATCGCGCAACGCGGCGCGCAAAATCACGGCTTGCCCCCCACAGAATTCGCACAACTGTTGCACTCTGAATTCGATATCACCCTTTAACCCAGGAGCCATACATCATGCACACCACCACCCAGCTTGGACTTGTCGCCGTTTTATTTTCCAGTGTATTTCTCGCCGGTTGCCCCGCCAGCACGTCGGGCGGTGCGTACACGCGCGAACAGGCGCGCACCCCGCAAGAAGTGCAAATGGGCGTAGTGGAGAGCGTACGTGAAGTGCAGATCGAAGGCACCAAGACGCCTATCGGTGCAGGCGCGGGTGCTATCGTCGGCGGCGTGGCGGGCAGCAGTGCTGGTGGCGGCAAAGGCAACACGATTGGGGGTGCATTGGGCGCGGTTCTCGGCGGTTTGGCCGGTGCGGTGATCGAAGAAGGCGTCACCCGCTCCAAGGGTTTTGAGATCACCATCAAACTGGATAGCGGTAAATTGATGGCAATTACGCAAGACGCGGATGAAGTGTTTCGCCCTGGCGAGCGCATCCGCGTACTAACCGGCGGCGGTGTCACCCGCGTCACGCACTAAACCGCATGTCGCATCCTGAGCGTTGCCCTTGGTGCGGCGACGACCCGCTGTATGTCGCGTACCACGATCAAGAGTGGGGCGTGCCCTCGCACGATGACGCGCACCTGTTCGAAATGTTGATTCTGGAAGGCCAGCAAGCGGGCTTGAGCTGGATCACGATTCTCCGCAAGCGTGAAAATTTCCGTGATGCACTGGATGGCTTTGACCCCGAACGCATTACGCGCTACTCCCCGGCGCGCATCGAAAAGCTCATGGGCAATGCCGGGATTATCCGTAACCGACTCAAGCTCAACGCTGCCGTCAAAAACGCGCGCGCGTTTCTGGCGACCCAAGAAGCATTCGGTGGGTTCAACCACTATCTCTGGTCTTTCGTTAACCATCAGCCAATTCAACATCACTTCCAATCAATGAGCGATGTGCCCGCTACCTCGCCTGAATCCGACACCCTGAGTCGCGCGCTCAAACAGCGCGGCTTTACTTTCGTCGGCTCCACTATCTGCTATGCGCTCATGCAATCGGTGGGCATGGTCAACGATCATTTGCGCGCATGCCCCCGCCACACCGAGATTATCGCGCTGAAAAACCCTCCCCCGCCCACACCGTAGGCAGCCTGCCTCAAGCGCGCTACTATCTCCCTATGCATGAAAAAATAAACGCCGAGCAATTTCAAATCGGCATGTTCGTGGCCGAATTGGACCGGCCTTGGCTCGACACGCCTTTTTTGTTTCAGGGCTTTCTCATCGAGACAGAAGAACAAATCACCGAGCTACGCCAGTATTGCCAATATGCTTGGATTGACCCCCTACGCAGCATCGGTTGGGATCGCTGGCGCGACACACCCGAGCGCAAAGAGGCGCTGCGCCTTATGCAGTTGCTCGACCGCGAAGAGGAGAACACATCGCTCGCTCCGCTGCCGCTGGCCTTGGCAGAGCGCCAAGGCGGGCCGTTTGCGCGAAACCTGAACCGTTACTCAGATCGCACACATCTCGAAGCAGAGTTACCACGCGCCAAGCGCGTACAACAGCAAGCTGAACAAGCCGTGCAGGATATATTCCAAGAGCTGGTCGTGCAGGGCACGACCGATCTCAACCGGGCGCACGAGGTCATGGATGGTTTGGTAGAAAGCATCATTTTTAATCCCGATGCGCTCGCCTTATTGAGTCGGGTAAAACACGCTAGCAGCTATGTGTATTCGCGCTCCGTTAGCGTCGCCATCCATATGTTGCTGTTTGGCCGTCACTTGGGCTTCCCGCGCGACCATCTGCGGCTGCTGGGTGCGGCGGGGCTCGTGCTCGATGTCGGCACGGCAAGCCTGCCGCAAGCGCTATTAAACAAGCAGGGGCGACTCACACCAGATGAATATGACGCGATGAAACAGCACGTCCAATCCGGCCTCGATCTGCTGCGCGGATGCAAAGGCGTATCGGAAAAACTACTCAACATTGTCGCCTGCCATCATGAGCGCGAGGACGGCAGCGGCTACCCCCTCGGGCGGCGCGGTGAGGCGATCGGTGTGCCGGGAAAAATGGCCGCGATTGTGGATTGCTACGACGCGCTCACCAGTGAGCGCCCTTATGCGCGACCCTATTCACCCTATGAAGCCCTGCAACGCATCTACGACTGGCGGCAACGCTTGTTTCACCTAGAGCTTGTCGAACAATTCGTTCAGTGTTTGGGCATTTATCCTGTGGGTAGCTTGGTAGAGCTCAATTCAGGCGAAGTGGCCGTGGTCTTGGCGCACAACCGTGTGCGCCGTCTAAAACCGCGCGTGTTGGTGATTCTGGATGTGGCCAAGCAGCCCTATGGCGCGCCGATCCCCCTGGATTTGCTCACCGCGCCCAAGCATGCGGGCGGCCAAGACTACGAAATCGCACACGCGCTGGAGCATGGCATGTACGGCATCGACCCACGCGACTATTACCTATAACCCACCCGATGCCCTTAATACCGAATCATTTGGTGTGCCTCGATACGCTGGAAGCGGCCCTACAGGAAGCAGCAGACCAGTCGCGCCCGATGGGGATATGTCTGCTCTGGCTCGATTGTGTCTATCGCATCGACGCCATCTTTGGCTTTCGCGCGGGCGACACCGTCTGCGCCAAGGCGCTCGCGCACCTTAGAACCATCCTCAAAGACGAAGATCAAATATTTCGCGTTGGCCGCAGCGAGATCGTTTGCCTGTTGCCGACGCTATCCAATGAAACGCAAGCCGTATTGGCGGGCCATAAAATCATCCGCACACTCGGCAACCAACTGACGCTGGATCACTACTCGATGCGCAGTGAACCGTATGTGGGGATTGCTCTGTTCCCGACCCATGGCCAAGATGCAGATACTCTACTGCAACGCGCTAGCAGCGCGCTACGAGAAGGACGCACACGCAAAGAGCCGGTTTTTGTTTATAGCGAAGCAGCCGACGCGGCTACGCAGCTACGCTTAAAACTGCAAACTGATCTGCGTCAGGCGCTCGACGAAAATGCGCTGAGCATGAACCATCAAGCACAAATCGATTTGCAAAGCGGCAGCGTAATGGGCTTTGAGGCGCTGAGCCGGTGGCATTCCCCCAGCCGTGGCGATGTGTCGCCCGCGATCTTCATCCCGGTCGCAGAAGAGGCGGGCTTGATGCACCGCCTCACGCAGCGAATACTCAATGTAGCGCTGCGTGAGTTTCAAGAATTGCAACCGGCAGCACAGCATTTATCCATCAGCATCAATCTATCCGCGCATGACATGATCCAAGCTGAGATGCCTGCCTTGCTCACGCAGGCGCTCGACACCTGGGGTGTGGCGGCGGAGCAGGTCGTGATCGAAATCACCG
>JAYVBU010000091.1:0-3850 GCA_043750335.1 Betaproteobacteria bacterium
GGAAAACGCTCGCTATGGGGGATGCCGCGTTTGCTCAGATAGGCCTTAGCCAGTGTGCAGGCTTCGCCGCAATCGCCCGTGTACAAGGTCACAGGGAAATTTTTCACGGCCTGCTGCGTTGCATAGGGCAGGCTCCCGCCTTGTACGAGGTTGCCACCGAATTTTTTTTCTTCGATCTTTTTGGCTTCTTTCGGCGCAGGGGCTTGGTCGGTGTAGTGCACCTTGCCCTCGTTATCCACCCAGCGATACATTTCCGCGTGAGCGGTCACACTAAACATGAAGCTCAGCATGCATAAAATTGAAGCGGTTTTCATTTTATATCCTTAGTCCGTTCAGCTTCTTCCGATAGTAAGCCTCTACACCAAGCATGCCAAGCAAGACCCCCGGCACCAAACCGGCAAGCCCCGCGCCAAGCATTTGCCAAGTCGATGCGTTTACCTCGTTAGGGTCTTGCTTGGGCTCAGTTTGCGCCTTGGTAATCTCGGTTTTCTGCTCGACCGTTGCAAGCACAGGCGCCGGAGTGGCCGGGGGTGACGCAACGGCAATCTTTATCAAGCGCATCGGTAGCCAACCTACGTCACCCTCAGCGGTTTTTGCTTGAACGTAGGTCGCTTCCTGCTTCAACACCTCGACTTGCGTTCCCGGCTCTAAAACGCGCACCACGCGATAGGTATCGTACTTGCCGCTGCGTAAATTGGCGGGCGCGCCCTCCAACACGGTGGCACTATCCGCCAGCGTGGAGAAAGAGGCAGCCAGCAGCAATAAAATAAGAAAAACCCTCATCAGCTCAACCTATTACGTGAATTTCTTAACGTAATATCACACGCGGCGGGTCAAATCAAGGATTTTATGCCTCCACCATACCCGAGTGGCGCAGCAAGGCATCAATCGTCGGCTCGCGCCCTCGGAATGCGACGAAGGATTCCAGCGCCGGGCGGCTACCGCCCTGCCCTAAAATCTCGCTCCAGAACCGATGCCCCACCTCGGCGCTCAGCACGCCGTTTTCCTCGAACAGGCTATACGCATCCGCCGATAACACCTCGGCCCATTTGTAACTGTAATAGCCTGCGGCATATCCCCCCGCGAAGATATGCGAAAAATTATTGGGGAAGCGATTGAATGCCGGTGGCCGAATCACCGCCACTTGCGCGCGCACTTCTTCCAGCAACTGCAAGGCGCTGCGCTCGCCCCTGGGGTCAAAGTCATCATGCAATCGCATGTCGAACAGCGCGAACTCAATTTGGCGCATGGTTTGCAGACCATTTTGGAAATTTTTAGCCGCCATCATTTTGTCGTACAAGGCGCGCGGCAACGGCTCGCCCGAATTTACATGGCGCGTCATGTGGCGCACCACATCCCACTCCCAGCAAAAATTTTCCATAAACTGCGAGGGTAGCTCGACTGCATCCCACTCCACGCCATTGATGCCGGACACGCCCAGGTCTTCTATTTTGGTCAAGAGATGATGCAAGCCATGTCCGAATTCGTGAAACAAGGTAATCACTTCATCGTGCGTGAATAGCGCCGGTCTGCCCCCAATCGGCGCGGAAAAATTACAGGTGAGGTAGGCCACCGGTGTTTGGATATGCTCTGCTTTGCGCCGCCGCGTGATCGCATCATCCATCCACGCGCCACCGCGCTTGTTCTTGCGCGCGTAAAGATCAAGATAAAACTGGCCGATGAGCTGATTGTTGTGATCGGTAATAGAAAAGAAACGGACATCCGCATGCCAAACCGGCGCGCGCGCTTCGTGAATCTTCAGCCCGTAAATCGTTTCCACCAGCTTAAACATGCCAGGTAATACGATGTCCTCAGGGAAATATTGCTTCACCTCCTCATCTGAAAAACCATAGCGCGCTTCGCGTAATTTTTCCGAATAAAAACCAATATCCCATGCTGCAAGCTCCTGCATGCCGAAACGCTCTGCGGCAAAGGCGCACACCTCCGCCAAGTCTTTTTGCGCGAACGGCTTAGCGCGTAGCGCAAGAGAATTCAGAAAATCCAATACCTCCGCCGGTTTTTGCGCCATCTTGGTGGCGAGCGAAACCTCGGCGTAACTTTGATAGCCGATCAGGTGCGCGGCCTCTTGGCGCAGCGCGAGTATCTGCCCAATCAGTGGCGTGTTATCCCATTCAGCCGGGCCAAATTCAGACGCGCGCGTGACATAGGCGCGGTACAACGCCTCGCGCAGCGCGCGATGCTCGCCATACTGCATCACGGGCATATACGACGGCCCGTGCAAGGTAAATTTCCAACCCGGCTTGGCATCGGCGCTAGCCGCTTCTTGCGCGGCTTGCAGCACATCGGCGGGCAGGCCTGCGACTTCGGCTTCGAGCTCGACATACTTGGCATAGGCGTTGGTGGTATCGAGCAGGTTTTCTTCAAAGCGCGCAGAGAGCGTGGCCAGCGCTTCTTGTATGGCCTTGAAGCGCGCTTTTTGTGCATCCGGCAACTCCGCACCACCGAGGCGAAAATCGCGCAACTCGTTGTCGATAATTTTTTGCTGCGCCGTATTGAGCTGCGCGAATTCAGACGAGGATTTGATTACCTTAAACTTTGCAAACAACGCGAGATTCTGCGATAACTCGGCATAGTACTCGGTGATTTTAGACAGATTTTCGTTATACACCTCACGCAGCTCGGGACTATTAATCACCGCATTCATATGCGACACCTGCGACCAGGCGCGCGATAAATGCTCATTCGAATCCTCAAGCGGCAGCACAAACGTATTCCACGTCGGCGCGCTCGTGGCAGCGGTCAGCGTCGCTACCAACGCGCGATTATTTTCAAGCAGTTGATTGATCGCAGGCGTAACCTGCTCCGGCTTAATCTCGGCAAAACGCGGCAGACCGGCAAAATCCAACAAGGGGTTCATGGTTATCTTTCGAATGGGGTGTGTGGCAATTATACTAGGCCCTCAAACCAGGGAACCACGGATTCACACGGATATACACAGATGAAAAGCGAAAATATTGTTGGGGTTTTATCCGTGTGCATCCGGGGTTACAAATTTTTTCCAGGAAACGGGCAACAGCATGAACATCATCTCCCATCACGGCATTGCGCCCACTATTCCCGACAGCGTATTTGTTTATCACAACGCGCAAATAATCGGCGAAGTCACCCTGGGTGAAAACGCTTCCGTCTGGTGCGGTGCGATCATTCGCGGCGACGTGAACCGCATCACCATCGGCGCTGGCAGCAATATCCAAGATTTATCCGTACTGCACGTCTCGCACAAAACCGCACACGACCCCATCGGCGCGCCGCTCGTCATCGGCGAACGCGTCACCATTGGCCACAGCGTCATCTTGCACGGCTGCACGATTGGCGATGAATGTCTGATTGGGATGGGCTCGATAATCATGGATAAAGCCGTGCTCGAACCCCGCGTCCTGCTGGGTGCCGGATCGCTGGTACCAGAAGGCAAAACCCTGCAAAGCGGCTATTTATACCTGGGCCGCCCCGCCAAACAACTGCGCCCATTGACGGAAGAGGAGATGGCTTATTTCAACTACTCCGCCACACATTACATTGCCTTGGCGCTGAGCTACAAAGTGCGATAGAGCATTCGTCAAAACAACGCTGCCTTCAATCGCACCAAA
This sequence comes from Betaproteobacteria bacterium, assembly GCA_043750335.1. Taxonomy (GTDB): domain Bacteria; phylum Pseudomonadota; class Gammaproteobacteria; order Burkholderiales; family Thiobacteraceae; genus RBG-16-58-11. The sequence continues at coordinate 3,609 of JAYVBU010000091.1, forward strand.
GCGCGCACCACGTAGCGCAGGTATTGCAGGTTGACTTTGATGCGGCCTAGGTTGCGGTGTATATCTCTTCCCTATCCTGGCCGACAACGATGGCGCTCATGAGCTGGGGGGCGGCTTCCAAAATTATAAAAGCACATCGTCCTGCAATTTCACTTGCGGTATCGCGTAAGACACCTCACTACCCGATGTGATAATCGCCGCTAAGCCCTGCGATTTCAACTCGATCAATTGCCCCGAGCTGT
>JAYVBU010000092.1:0-18581 GCA_043750335.1 Betaproteobacteria bacterium
AAATCGGTACAGCGCAAACAGCTTGCAGCGGGTGATGTCGGTTTCGTGATTGCGGGGATCAAAGAACTCAAAAGTGCTCAAGTCGGAGACACGCTGACGCGCGCAGACAAAAAAGCAGCCGAGGCCTTGCCCGGTTTTAAAGAAATCAAGCCGCAAGTATTCGCTGGCTTATATCCCATCGATTCGCATGAATATGAAGCGTTGCGCGACGCGCTGGAAAAACTCAAGCTCAACGATTCTTCCCTGCATTACGAACCAGAAACCTCACAGGCCTTGGGTTTTGGCTTCCGCTGCGGCTTCCTCGGCTTGTTGCACATGGACATCGTGCAGGAACGCTTAGAGCGCGAATACAACATGAACCTCATTACCACCGCGCCGACGGTAGTGTATGAAATACTGATGCGTGACGGCGAAGTTTTGGAGATCGAAAATCCCTCGCGCCTGCCGGACCAAGCCAAAATCGCCGAGATTCGCGAACCCATCATCAGCGCCACGATATTGACGCCGCAAGAGTATGTCGGCAACGTCATTACCTTGTGTACCGGCAAGCGCGGCGTACAGAAGAACATGCAGTACATGGGGCGCCAAGTCATGTTGACATATGAGCTGCCGATGAACGAAGTCGTGATGGATTTTTTTGACAAGCTGAAATCAGTCTCGCGCGGTTACGCCTCGCTCGATTACGATTTTAAGAGCTTCCAAGTGGCTGATCTGGTGAAGCTGGATATTTTAGTCAATGGCGAAAAAGTCGATGCGCTCTCCACCATCGTACACCGCGTCAGCTCCCAATCGCGCGGCCGCGATTTGGCGGCGAAAATGCGCGAATTAATACCACGCCAGATGTTCGATGTTGCGATTCAAGCCGCGATTGGCGCGAACATCATTGCGCGCGAGAACGTCAAAGCCATGCGCAAAAACGTACTCGCTAAATGCTATGGTGGTGACATCACGCGCAAGAAAAAATTGCTGGAAAAACAAAAAGCCGGCAAGAAACGCATGAAGCAAGTGGGCAATGTGGAAATTCCGCAGGAAGCTTTCCTCGCGGTACTGCAAATAGATAATAAATAAGGAACGGACCTTTCCCATGAATTTTGCACTGATATTGCTCATTGCCCTGCTTGTGACGGGCGCGATCTGGCTGCTGGATATTCTTGTGTTCAAAAAACAGCGTCAGCCAGATGATAAAGAACCGATCCTGATCGAGTACGCCAAAAGTTTTTTCCCGGTTATTTTGATCGTATTTGCGCTGCGCTCATTTTTAGTTGAGCCATTCCGTATTCCCTCTGGCTCAATGATCCCGACGCTCAAAGTCGGCGATTTCATTCTGGTCAATAAATACACATGGGGCATCCGCCTGCCCGTCGCTAACATCAAAATTGCAGACATCAATCAACCCAAGCGCGGCGACGTGATCGTGTTTCGTTACCCGGTTGACCCATCGCTTGACTACATCAAGCGCGTAGTGGGCCTGCCGGGAGATAAAGTGGAATACACGCGCGATAAGCGACTGTATATCAACGGCCAGCAAATCAAATGGGATGCCGATGGTAATTTCAATTACGTCAAAGCCGGTTTTAATATGGTGAACGCCAAGCTGTATCGTGAGCAGTTGGGGGAACACGCGCACTCGATCCTGATTCAGGCAGAGGACCCCCCGGTGCGCACCGAGCAAGTGCGCCCGTTCCAGCATCGCAGTAATTGCGATTACAATGACCAAGGCTTCGTATGCACCGTACCGCCGGGGCAGTATTTCACGATGGGCGACAATCGCGACGACAGTACGGACAGTCGTTACTGGGGATTCGTGCCGGATGCAAATATTGTGGGGAAAGCGTTTTTTATTTGGATGAACTTCAGTGATTTAGGCCGGATCGGCAAAACTATTGACTAAGGGATAACGCTATGAAAAACCAACGCGGCATGTCTTCGTTTTCCATGATGATCCTGATTGTTTTGGGTATCTCCATCACCTTGTTGGTGATTAAGCTGTCACCTTCCTATATCGAGTTTTTTTCGGTTAAAAAAATTATGGGCGCGATGGCGGACGATTCTTCCTTCCCCACCATGAGCCCACAAGAAGTTCGCAGCTCGTTTGACCGACGCGCCACGATTGCCTATGTTGACTCGGTCACAGGCAAAGACCTTGATCTATCGAAAGAGAAAGGCCAAAACATCGCGACGCTTGAGTATTCCAAAAAAATTCCACTGGTCTGGAATATCAGCGCCTGTCTCGAATTTGAAGCCAGTACCGCGAAGTAAATCCGCCTAGGCGCATGACTCCCGATATCAGAATACTGACCAAGCAACTCGGCTATCTGTTTCAAGAGCCGGCATTGCTGCGTCAAGCCTTGACGCATCGCAGTTACGGCGCGCCTCATAACGAGCGTCTGGAGTTTCTGGGCGATAGCGTACTGTCGCTCTCCATTTCGTCCACGCTGTATCGCGATTTCCCCAAATTCACTGAAGGCGATTTATCGCGCATGCGCGCGCATCTGGTAAAAGAACCCACGCTGGCGGACATCGCGCAAGGCATGCAGTTGGGCGATTTTTTGTTGCTTGGCGAAGGCGAATTAAAAAGCGGCGGATTTCGTCGCCCGTCGATTTTGGCCGATGCACTGGAAGCCGTCTTGGGCGCGATTTACCTCGACAGTAATTTTGACGCCACGCATAGCGTCATCGACCATTTGTATGCGCCAATCATCGGCCAGCTCGACCCGAAAAAATTATCCAAAGACCCCAAAACTCAGCTGCAAGAATTTTTGCAAGGACTCAAACTACCTTTGCCGCAATATCTCATCATCGCCACCGAAGGAGAAGCGCATGAACAACACTTCAAAGTGGAATGCGTCATCCCCGATTTAAGTATCCGCGTCATGGGCGAGGGTGCTAGCCGCCGCAAAGCCGAGCAGGAAGCTGCCAAGCGCGCCTTTGATACCGCAGCAGCAAAAGAGAAAGCATGAATCCTAATTTCCGTTCCGGTTTTATCGCCATTGTTGGCCGTCCGAATGTGGGTAAATCCACTTTGCTCAACGCGCTTATCGGGCACAAGATCAGCATCACGTCCAGAAAGCCGCAGACCACGCGCCACCGAATCACCGGCATCCATACTGATGAAATAGCGCAGAGCATCTTTGTCGATACGCCTGGATTTCAAACCGAGCACACCAATGCGCTCAATCGCGCCATGAACAAAAGCGTCACCGATACACTTAACTCGGTGGACGCGGTATTGTTCGTGGTCGAAGCGGGGTATTTCGACGAACGCGATAAACGTGTGCTGAAATTATTACCAGACACGCGCCCCGTGATTTTGGTGCTCAACAAAATCGACACGCTGAGTGATAAGGCCGCGCTATTGCCGTTCATTGAAAGCATGGCAAAAGAATTTGCTTTTACAGCGATCATCCCGGTTTCTGCAGAAAAGGGTAGCCAGCTCGATGACGTGCGGGCTGCGATTCGCCCCTGCCTGCCAGAAGGCCCGCCTCTCTACGACCCGGACGATCTGACCGACCGTAGCGAGCGTTTTTTGGCAGCAGAAATTATCCGCGAAAAAATCTTCCGTTTGCTGGGTGAAGAAGTGCCTTATTCCACCACCGTGATGATCGAACAATTCACCCAAGAGGGTAATTTACGCCGCATCCACGCCAGCGTGATCGTGGACAAAGCCGGACAAAAAGCAATTTTGATCGGCAAGGGTGGCGAAAAAATGAAAGCCATTTCTACCCAAGCCCGCCTCGACATGGAGCGCTTGTTCGAAGGTAAAGTGTTCTTGCAAATCTGGGTCAAAGTCAAAAGTGGCTGGGCCGACGATGTGCGCGCCATAAAATCTTACGGCTATGGCGACACTTGAACGGCCGCAGGACAATCAGCCCGCGTTTGTCCTGCACACTTATCCCTATCGTGAAACCAGCCTCATTGTCGAAACGCTGACCCAACAATTCGGTCGCGTGGCGATGTTGGCCAAAGGCGCGCGCCGCCCGCGTTCTGCCATGCGTGGATTGTTGATGGCGTTTCAACCGCTCACCCTATCCTGGTTCGGCAAGCGCGAGTTACGCACGTTGAAAAACGCCGAGTGGCAGGGCGGGCAACCCCCCTTAGCCGGATCGGCACTGATGTGCGGCTTCTATCTTAACGAATTACTACTCAAACTTTTGCCACGTGACGATCCACATCCGCAATTGTTCGCGCACTATCAAGCAACGCTGTGCGAGCTGGGGGCAGGGGCGGATCAATCGCCCGTGTTGCGCTGTTTTGAAAAGCGCCTGATGCAAGAATTGGGCTACGCCATGTTGCTCGAAACAGATGCAGAAGATGCCGCCCCGATTGATGCAAAAACCACTTATTTTTACGAATTGGATCGCGGTCCCGTGCGCCAGAGCCGACTGCATAACAGTGTACAATTAAGCGGCAAAACCCTGCTGGATATGGCGCGCGACGACTATTCCGATCCCGCCACGCTGGCTCAGGCCAAGCAATTGATGCGTGGCCTGCTCAGCCATCATTTGGGTGGCGAAAGTCTGCAAACTCGACAACTGCTCAAGGAGCTTCAAGAATTATGATGCAAAGACTTTTTGTGCCACAGCGCACGTGGAAAAAAACGGTAACACTTTTCTCGTGCTTTTCTCTGTGCCCTCAGTGGCAAGATTTGTTTGTATAAGATGATCTATCTCGGCGTCAACATCGACCACATCGCCACCGTGCGCCAAGCGCGCGGCACACGCTATCCCAGCCCGGTACATGCGGCCCTGGTGGCAGAATCTTCCGGCGCGGATTCCATCACCTTGCACCTGCGCGAAGATCGCCGCCACATCCAAGATGCCGATGTAGAAATCCTGCGCCAAACACTACAAACCCGCATGAACCTGGAAATGGCCGTGACCGATGAAATGCTCGGTATCGCCGCGCGTATCTTGCCGCAAGACGCTTGCCTAGTGCCGGAGCGGCGCGAAGAGTTGACCACTGAAGGCGGCTTGGATGTCGTCGGTCAGTTTGCGCGTGTTAAAAATGCCTGCACCGTGCTGGCTCAAGCCGGTATCCGCGTTTCGCTCTTCATCGCGCCAGACCGCGAGCAAATACAAGCGGCAAAAGAAGCGGGTGCGCCGGTAGTAGAAATCCACACGGGTCATTACGCAAACCAGGAACCAGGTACCGAACAGGATCGGGAGTTTGCCAAAATTACCGACGCGGCCCGCTACGGCCATGGACTCGGCTTGCAAATCAATGCCGGCCATGGCCTGCACTATCACAACGTGCAACGCATCGCCGCCATCCCCGAAGTGCGTGAACTCAACATCGGTCATGCCCTCGTCGCCCATGCGCTGTTTGTCGGTTGGGAAGCCGCGGTTAGCGAAATGAAGCGGCTCATGCTCGCTGCGCGCGGTTTGTAGGGTTTTAAACCCATGACCATCTATGGCATCGGCACTGACATCGTAGAAGTCAGCCGCGTCGCGGCGATTTTGTCGCGTCATGGAACGCGTTTCGCGCGCCATGTGTTAACTGAAGCGGAGCTAATTGAGTTTGCCGCTGCGCCGGTTCCTGCGCGTTTTTTGGCGAAACGTTTCGCGGCGAAAGAGGCCTTCTCCAAGGCTATCGGCACCGGGCTACGCAGCCCGGTCAGCCTCACCAATATACGCATTACACATGATGGCCTAGGCAAGCCGGGGCTGGATTTTGAGACTGCTTTGAAGCCTTTGCTCCTTTTGCACAAGATCACGCGCTGCCATCTCTCGATCAGTGACGAAAAAGAACTGGTCGCCGCTTTTGTGGTGCTGGAGCAAGACGCATGACACTCGGCCTAGTCATGATCGACTTATGCGGCACGACCCTGAGCGCAGAAGAGCGCGACTTGTTACGTCATCCGCAAGTCGGTGGTGTCATCCTGTTTACGCGCAATTATGCGTCCCCGCAGCAACTCATCGCGCTCACCCAAGCCATCCACGCTGCGCGTCAGCCGCCGTTATTGATTGCGGTGGATCACGAAGGGGGTCGTGTACAGCGCTTTCGCGAAGGATTCACGCGTATTCCACCCATGCGCCGCTTGGGTGGAATATGGGCGCAGCACCCACAGCGCGCGCGGCGTTTGGCGCAGCAAACAGGCTACGTCTTGGGCGCAGAACTGCGCGCTTGTGGCGTCGATTTCAGCTTTACCCCCGTACTAGATTTAGATTATGGCGAGAGCCAAGTCATCGGCGACCGCGCTTTTCAGCGTGATCCGCAGGCCGTGGCGGAGCTGGCCCATCAGCTTATGCTCGGCATGAAGGATGCGGGCATGGCCGCCGTGGGTAAGCATTTTCCCGGCCACGGTTTTGTTATCGCCGATTCGCACTTGGCGATTCCTGTGGACGAGCGCGGCTATGCCGATCTACTAATGGATGACATCGAGCCATTCCGGCAAATGGTCGATTACGGTCTGCCTGCCATCATGCCCGCGCATGTGATCTACCCCAAAGTAGATGCGCTACCGGCGGGATTTTCGGCAAAATGGCTCAAAGACATTTTGCGCGGCGAACTGGGTTTTGACGGCGTCATTTTTAGCGACGACCTGAGCATGGAAGGCGCAAAAGCCGGTGGCGATGTTGTCACGCGGGGCGAGGCTGCCTTGGCGGCGGGTTGCGATATGGTGCTGCTATGCAATGACCCGGCGAGTGCTAAGACCCTGCTGAACGGTCTTAAAACCAGGATGTCACCGGTAAGTTTAGCGCGCTTAGCGCGCATGCATGGCAAACCCCATCCCCCCTCGCTCATGCAATTGCACGAGGCGCAGCAGTATGTGGACGCAGTGCATGCGGTGGGCAGCATCGGGCAGGGCAGTGGCGATTTACCGCTGGAAGCAAAAATAGACCCTTGTGCGCAGCGTTAAGCATCATGCGCGCACCCTTTTCTGAAAATTGTACCGACTGTCCGCGACTCAGTGAATTTCTGAAACAAATTCGCACCAGCCACCCAGATTATTTTGCTCGGCCTGTACCGCCCTTTGGCGTCGATGCGCCGCGCTTGTTAATCGTTGGCCTAGCACCAGGCATGCATGGCGCTAACCGCACCGGACGACCCTTCACAGGCGATTTTGCGGGCGTATTGCTCTATGAAACCCTGTATCAATACGGTTTTGCCAGTCGCCCTATTTCTGAACATGCGACAGATGGATTAGCGCTGATCGACTGCCGCATCACCAATGCGGTAAAGTGTCTGCCGCCAGAAAATAAACCAGAAACTTCAGAAATAAAGATATGTAACAAATACTTATCAGAAGAGCTTAAAGTATTAGATGAATCTGCGTCTATCCTGGCTTTAGGCTTAATCGCGCACAAGGCAGTGCTGATGGCACTGGGTTACAAGCAAGCAGATTTTTCCTTTGCGCATGGGACAGAGCACCGCTTACCCGGCGGTCTCACCTTATTCGACAGCTACCATTGCAGTCGCTACAACACGCAAACCAAACGCCTTAGCCCAGCCATGTTCCATGCGGTGTTTGAGCGCATTCGACACAAGATAGACGCTGGCCTATGAACGATGAAACCTTCATGCGCGAAGCCTTGACCCTAGCGCGCCAAGCCTGGGCCGAGGGTGAGGTGCCGGTCGGCGCGCTTGTCGTGCAAGACGGCGCGATCATTGGGCGTGGTTACAACCGGCCCATCGGCGGCAATGACCCGACGGCCCACGCTGAGATTCAAGCGCTGCGCGCCGCCGCGCAAAGCGTGGGCAATTACCGCCTGCCGGGCTGCTCGCTATATGTCACGATAGAGCCCTGCACCATGTGCGCCGGGGCGATCATCCATGCGCGAATAACACGGGTGGTGTATGGCGCACGCGACGCCAAAACAGGGGCCCATGGCAGCGTGGTGGATTTATTTGCCGAGCCGCGCCTGAATTTTCATGCTGAAATTACGGGCGGCGTGTTAGCGGAGGAGTGCGGAAAATTACTCACGGAATTTTTCGCAGAACGGCGGCGCGGGCAGACGTGCTGAAAGCGGGTATGAACACCATGGACAAAAAAATCAGCATCAATATTGCCGAGCAATCCTTAATTTTGACGGACAAGTTCGGCAAGCTGGAGCGCCAGTATCGCATTTCGACAGCCGCAAACGGGGCGGGCGAGGCCAATGGCAGCTATTGCACACCGCGCGGCGCGCATATCGTGCGCGCTAAAATTGGCGCAGGCCAAGCAGAAAACACCGTTTTTGTGCGCCGCCGTCCGACCGGCGAAATCTATTCGCCAGAATTAGGCGCGCAATTTCCTCAACGCGATTGGATTTTGACGCGGATATTGTGGCTGTCCGGCTGCGAAATAGGCTACAACCGTCTGGGCGAATGCGACACCATGCGCCGTTTCATCTACATCCACGGTAGCCCAGATGAAACGCCAATGGGTGTACCCGGCTCGCACGGCTGCATCCGCATGCGAAATGCAGAGGTGGTCGAATTGTTCGAGCGGGTGGCAGCGGGGACGCCAGTAGAGATCGTTGACGCCTGACGCCGACTACTGCATCTGCTGAATCCCTGAAATAAACCAGGCTGCATTGCGGTCCGTGGCTGATTTTTGAATGTGCCACACTTCATCGAAGGCTTGAGCGGGGGCACCATCTTCTTCGCGCAACTGGCCGGAGAAGCGCACGCTGGCGATGACCAGCCCCGCTTCGGTGACCACATCGGCCATCGCTGCATTCAACTGCACCACATCGGTTTTATTCACACCGTTGCCGCGCTCCTCGATTTGTAAGCGAATTTCAGCAAACACTTCAGGGGTGGTGAATTCGCGCAGATCATTCAGATCGGCGCGATCATTCGCTTCTTGCAAGCGGATAAAATTTGCTTTTGCTGCGCGCAAAAAAGGCTCGTCTTCAAACCACTCAGGCCGGGTGCTAGCCAGCGTGACTACACCTGCGCCACTCGCAACGGGTGGCGCGTAAGCCGTCTGGTTCATACCTGCAAATTGCATAGGCTGCTGCGCCGAACGAAATTTTTTGAACAACATATAAGCGACTAGGGCGAGCAGGGCGATGAGCATGACATCAAACATCTTGAACCCCTCGAATCCATGCCCCATAAACATGGATGCCAGCAGGCCACCCGCCATCAAGCCCGCAACCGGGCCAAGCCAGGATTTGCCCGCTAATGGGGTAGCAGTAGGGGTAATGGCTGGTGCAGGGGTGGTAGTCGCCGGAGTCGTTGTGGTGGCTGGTGTGCTAGTCGCAGGCGTTGCCGTGCTGCTCGATGTGGTACTAGAAGTAGTGGGCTGCTTGCCAAAGCTTTTGCCGCCGCCTAAACGCTTGGCGTAGGCATCCGTGCTGATCGTGCTGGTGGTGGCTAGGATAACAAAGGCTAAGGTCAAGATTTTCTTCATGTAAAGCTCCGGGAAATAAGGCCGATAAGAGAACTAATGTACCAGAATTTGCCGTCGGCACGGCCCTGCCGGAAAGTTATCCCTATCTATCAAAGACTATGCCCTCCAACACAACCCTCGCAAGCCAACTAAGCAACGACTTGATTGGGCGGTTTCAAATTACTCGTTTGTTAGGCAAAGGCAACCAGAGCGAAGTATATCTGGCGCACGACCCGCATCTTGATCGCGAAGTAGCGATCAAGACGCTGCATTTCGCCACGCCCACCGAGCGCGCGACCAGCCTGGAAAGCCTGCTCACCGAAGCGCGCATGGTGAGCCGCTTACAGCATCCCAATATCGTGGCATTACATGATGCGGGGGAGTACGAGGGCGACCCCTATTTGGTTTTTGAGTATGTGAATGGACAGACGCTCGCGCAGCGCTTGCAAAAATCGGGGCCAATTACGCCATCGCAAGCGGTGGATTGGGCGATTCAAATATTGGACGCGATGGCGTACGCACATGAACAAGGCATTGTGCATCGCGACCTCAAGCCCTCGAATGTGCTGATTGACGATCACGGGGTAGCGCGGGTGATGGATTTTGGCATCAGCAGCCGTGTCGGCAGCAAGCAAGCGAAAAGCGGATTCCTTATGGGCACGGCGGGATACATGGCGCCGGAATACATTAGCAATGAAGAGGTTAGCCCAAAGACGGATATCTTTTCTTTTGGCATGCTGCTCTACGAGCTGCTCATTGGCCGCCCAGCGGTGAATGGCAAGGATGTACATGAAGTTATGCGGCGCATCATCCAGGACGAGATACCACCCCCTTCAAAACACAACGATCAGATAGACGAAAAGCTCGATGCAATCGTGATGCGCGCACTGAAAAAGGAGCCCAGCGAGCGTTTTTACGACGCCGCGCAAATGAAGACCGCGCTGGAACTCTATATCTGCCCGGACATGCCCGAGCTACCAGAGGGAGGCGACGCCAAGCAAAGTACACTGGAATTTTTGTTGCGCCGCATGCGCGTGAAAGGCGATTTTCCAGCGCTATCCGAATCCGTGACATCCATTAACCGCATTGCCGGTTCGGACAAGGAGAGCGTGAACAAACTCTCCAATTCTGTGTTGAAAGATTTTGCGTTGACCAACAAGCTATTGAAACTGGTCAACTCGGCAATGTACGGGCAATTCGATGGAGGCTCGATCAGCACCATCTCGCGCGCGGTAGTGATTTTGGGATTTGACTCGGTACGCAGCATTGCACTGAGTTTGATGATGTTCGACAACCTGCAAAACAAAGGTCACGCGCAACAGCTCAAAGAGGAGTTCGTGCGGTCGCTTTTCTCCGGCATGCTAGCGCGCGGCTTAGCCGGGCGTGCTGCGGTGAAAGATGCCGAAGAAGCCTTTATCTGCGCCATGTTCCACAACCTGGGCCGCACGCTGTCGCTGTTTTATTTTCCAGAAGAAACAATTGAAATTCAAAAGCTGATCCAGGCTAAAGGCTTAAATGAAGAATTGGCAGCGGCCCAAGTGCTGGGCCTTAATTTTGAAGAAATGGGCATTGGTATCGCAAAGACGTGGGGCTTTCCAGATTCTATGCTGCTCAGCATGCGGCGCTTGCCCGATGAAAAAATCAAGAAAGGCCTTAGCAACGGCGACAGGCTGCGGATTCTGAGCGGCTTTTCCAATGAATTATCAGAAGTCATCACCAATACACCGGAGCACGAACGCAGCGCTGCGGTAAAGCGTCTATCGGTAAAATATGGCGAATGCCTGTCAGTGAATGAAAAACAGATTGGCGCGCTGGTAGAAAAATCGCTGCAAGACATCACGCAGTTTTCTGCTGCGGTGAACGTCAATTTGAAGCAGAGCAAATTTGCCAAACAAGCCGCGCAATGGGTCGGTAAATCTGACGTACCCGCCCCGACAAACGCAGAGACCGAAACCGAATCCGTGCTCGCCGCCACCTTGCTGCATGAACACAAACCAGCACACGATCAGCATGCAGGCGAAAGGGGGGAAGCACCGGCGCACAACGCAGCAGAAATCCACGCGATCTTGAGTTCTGGCCTGCAAGATATCAGCAATTCTCTGATCGACGATTCAATCAAGGTCAACGATATCCTGCGCATGATTTTAGAAACGATGTACACCGGCATGAGTTTCCATCATGTGCTTTTTTGCATTAAGGACGGTCGCAGCAATGCCATGACGGGGAAATTTGGCTTCGGCGAAAACGTGCAAACCTTGGTGAAGGGATTTCAATTTCCCATGATAGATCAGCCGGATGTATTTCATGTCGCACTCAAAAACAACGCCGATATTTTAATTTCTGATATCGACGATCCTAAAATTGCCAGCCGCATACCGGCCTGGTATCGGCAAGCGGTCAGCGCGCGTACCTTTTTGATTTTTCCAATTGTCATCAAGGGTAAACCACTTGGCCTGATATACGCTGATCGGCTCAAGCCGGGCGATATCGCCGTACTTGAAAATGAATTATCCCTGCTGAAGTCGCTGCGTAATCAAGCCGTGTTGGCGATCAAGCAGACTTTGTGAACATGCTTGTTACATCATTAGGAGCGTAGAAAATGAACTATATGATGAAAGTATTTTGCTTGGTGATTTTCTCAGTTTTTGGCGGCTTGGTGCATGCCGAGCCTATCGTGCCCGTGCCTGAGCAAATTCCCGGCGCGCAACGAGTCGATGCAGAAGCCGTGATCGAGGCGGCGGGTAAATTGAAGCGTCTGGTGATTATCGATTCGCGTATTCCAGGTGATCGCAAAATTGGGTACATCGAACATTCGATCAGCCTGCCTGATGCCAAGACCAACTGCGAGAGCTTGGCGAAAATTATCCCCACCCAAAAAACCCCCGTGCTGTTTTACTGCAATGGCGTCAAATGCGGCCGCAGCGTAGTGGCGACCAAGGTTGCCTTGAAGTGCGGGTACACGACTATTTATTGGTTTCGTGGCGGGTTTGAAGAATGGAAAGCAAAAGAGTATCCCTTTCTACATGAATAATCTGCGATGCGCTTAATGCCCGCGCGGGGTGTACCGCTGCGAACGAGTCTTTGGATGCCCATTTTGGCGATGGGCGCGGTGGCCATCGCCCTGGTGCTGGCCACGTCTTATATTTATCGCGATCTCACCATCGAAAATCGCCGCCAAGCCATCCAGCAAGTGATTCAAATCAAGTCGGGTGAATTGCTTGAAAAGCTGGCAGAGGACTCACGTAATCTGGTATCTGAAATTCAGCGCAACCCAGATTTTCGTGACGCGGTGGATCGTGCCGATCAGACGGCTATTTCTGGCTATCTCGACGAACAGTTTCATCGTTACTTCAACACTGCCGACGTCATCCGGCTGCGCCGCCTCAGTGTGCTTAGTCTCGACTATCGGCAGTTGGCAGAATCGTCCAAATCATTAGGCGGCCCTCATTCAGAGAGCGCCTGTACCACTTTGTTGGAGCAAGCCCGGGCTCGAACCGGCGCGCAGCGCCTAAAAACAATCTCTGGCTTGTGCACAGACAACGGCGAGGCGGTCTTTGCCATCTTGGCCCCCATCGGCAGCTTACAGCTTCACGGATTCATCATGGTGATAACCGAGCCGAGCAAACATTTAGGGGTCATCGGACGCGAGCTGGGCATGCCGGTGAAAATAGCTACGACAAGCGGCAAGTCCCTGCTTCAGTCGCCGAACTGGCCCACAGCAAGCGATCAGACGGGCGTCATCATCGCGACCTACACGCTGCATGCCGATAACGGGCAAGCGGTATTAACTGTGGCGCTGGCCAATGACATCCATGCACTAGAGCGAGAGCTGTACCATGCGCGCAATGGGGTGCTGACGGTAGCGGGAATCGCCACCGCCTTAGTTGCATTACTGACACTGTTTGGTTTGCAGCGCTCCTTGCTCAACCCGCTACGCAATTTATTGCAAATGATTAAATTGCTCGAACATGACCGCAAGCGCTTGGGTGAGCAGGTTGCCGTCACCGGCAATCGCGAAATACGCTCCCTGGCAGAGGCTTTAAATCGCATGACGCGCGAGCTTGGCACACTCTACGAGCAACTGGAGGAGATGGCGTTTCGCGATAGCTTGACCGGCTTGCCTAACCGCGCACTACTTAACGAACATGTCGGTCACATCATTAGTCAAAGTAATCGTGAGGGCACACGCTTTGCCTTGTTGATTATGGATTTGGACCGCTTTAAACAGATAAATGACTCATTGGGGCATCCCGCCGGCGACGCCGTGTTGCAACAAGTGGCGACGCGCTTGAATGACGTATTGCGGCAAGGAGAAATATTCGCGCGTCTCGGTGGCGATGAGTTCTCTGCCGTGCTGCCAATGACGGAGGGCATAGATGGTACGCTGCCGCTCATCAAGCGCTTGCTAAACGCGATGTCCGACCCCTTTTTAGTGGAACAAAATGCCTTGCATGTCGGCATCAGCATCGGCATTGCGATCTACCCGGATGACGGCGCGCGGCGCGAGGACTTGATGCGCCACGCCGATGTGGCCATGTACCACGCCAAGCAAAATCAACGCGGCTTTGCTTTTTATGACCATGCGCTAGATAAAAATTCACTCGCCTTGTTAACGCTCGAATCCGAGCTGCTTCAAGCGCTAACAGATGAGACGCTGCAAGTATATTTCCAACCAAAAATCGCGGTCGCGAACGGCGAAATATGCGGAGTCGAAGCGCTATTACGTTGGGATCACCCGCAGCGTGGCTGGATCGCACCGGACGAATTCATCCCGCTGGCTGAAGAAAGCGGTCTGATCGAACCACTCACCTACTGGGTGCTTGACCAAAGCTTGTTGCTGTGTGGCGAATGGCTGCGCTCAGGACGACTCGCCAACTTAGCGGTCAACCTCTCTGCGCGCTGCTTGAGTGATGAAGAGCTACCGCTGGAAGTACGCAATCTGTTGAATAAACATGGCGTGCCGCCACAGCGGCTCACGCTTGAGATCACCGAAAATATCATCATGAGCGACGCGCAGCGGGCGCACGCCGTACTCATGAAACTCGACGCGATGGGCATCTCGATTTCAGTGGACGATTTCGGCACGGGTCATTCATCGTTGGCCTACCTAAAACGCTTGCCCGTAAAAGAACTCAAAATTGATAAATCATTTGTGCTCGATGTCATGAACAATCCCAATGACGCCACGATTGTGCGCGCCACTGTGGAGCTGGGGCACAACCTTGGGCTGCGCGTCGTGGCCGAGGGCGTGGAGAGCGAAGCCATTTTCAATTATCTAAAACAACTGAATTGCGATGTCAGCCAGGGTTATTACCATGGCCGCCCCATGCCGCAAAAGCAGTTGTCCGAAATGTTGTGCGCTGAGCTGGCAACCATATTTGACCTGCCGAAAGTGTAAACAGCGGGGCTTTCACAGCAGCGAACAGGCGACGCCAGGCCAGGCGCAATGCCCTATAATTCTGCCATGCCCATTTCATTTACAGCCGCACGCGGTATGACGCAGATAGTGCATTTCATCGCTGCGCTAGTGAGCAGTTGTCTGCTTGGCGCATGCGCCATTGAGGATGAAACCACCTTGCATGGCTACGCCGAAGGAGAGTTCGTGCGTGTGGCGGCGCCCTTTGCGGGCCAATTGACTACGCTATTCGTGCAGCGCGGCGCGCAGATTAAAAAGGGCGATGCGATATTTTCGCTGGAGCAAGAAAACGAAAAAGCTGCTCGGCTCGAGGCCGAGGCACGCTTGAACAGCAGCGAATCGCAACTCGCCAATCTGCAAAAAGGCATGCGCCCCACCGAAGTGGCCGCGATTCAAGCACAGCTGGCGCAAGGGCAGAGCGCACTCAAGCTCTCACGCCAGCAATATCAGCGCAACCAAGATTTGGTGGCGAAAAATTTTCTCAGCCAGCAGCATTTAGACGAATCACGCGCCGCCGTGACGCGCGATGAAGCCCGCGTAGCGGAACTGAACGCGCAAATGCAAACCGCCCAGCTTGGCGCGCGGTTAGACGAAATCGCCACCGCCCATAACACGATGAAAGCGGCCCAGGCCGCAGTCGCGCAAGCACAATGGCGACTAGATCAAAAATCCCTTAAAGCACCCGTTACCGGCCTCGTACACGACACACTCTACACAGCGGGTGAATGGGTTCCCGCAGGTAGTCCCGTGGTCTCACTCCTGCCGCCAAGCAATATCACGCTACGATTTTTTATTCCCGAACCGCGCTTGATGCAATTCAAAATCGGACAGCGCGTACGCGTTAGCTGTGATGGCTGCACAACATTCACGGCACAAGTCAGCTACGTTTCCACCCAAGCCGAGTACACCCCTCCCGTGATCTATAGCAGTGAGGCGCGCACCAAGCTTGTGTACATGGCCCAAGCGCGCCTCACACCCGAGGACGCAGTGAAATTTCACCCTGGTCAGCCGATTGATCTCACGCTGCCATGAGCGAGGCCGTCGCCATCGACGTGCAAGGCCTGTCGAAATCATTTGATGGCAAGCGCGTTGTCAATAATCTCAGCCTACAAGTTCCGCGCGGAGAAATCTTCGGCTTTCTTGGCCCCAATGGCAGCGGCAAAACAACGTCGATCCGCATGCTATGTGGATTGTTGATTCCCGATGCAGGGCAGGGCACGTGCTTGGGCTATGACGTGATCCGCGAAACCGCAAAAATAAAACGCGAAGTGGGTTACATGACGCAGCGCTTCTCGCTCTACGAAGATTTAACTGTGCGCGAGAATATGGATTTCGTGGCGCGTATCTATGGCGTCCAAAATCGCGCGCAGGCGGTGGATAGCGCCATCGAGCGTTTGGGCTTGGGTCGTCGCCGCAATCAATTAGCGGGGACGCTGTCCGGCGGTTGGAAGCAGCGCCTTGCCCTAGCCACCACAACCCTGCATCACCCCAAGCTACTCCTCCTCGACGAGCCCACCGCCGGTGTGGACCCCAAAGCTCGGCGCGATTTTTGGCTGGCGATTCACGACCTCGCCGCCGAGGGCATCACCGTATTGGTTTCGACGCACTACATGGACGAAGCCGAGCGTTGCCATCGCTTGGCCTATCTTTCTTTCGGGCGCATTTTGACACAAGGCACCCCCAGCGAAGTCGTAGCGAATTCGGGGCTCACCACCTGGCTGGTCAAAGGCCCGAATCTGAACCAGCTTGCCGAGAAGCTGCGCAGCGTATCCGATGCTGCACAAGTCGTACCGTTTGGTGATGCACTGCATGTCTCCGGTGTGAATGGCACAACACTTGACGCCGTGCTGATCCCTTTTCAAGCTCACCCCGAGCTTACTTGGACACGCACGCAACCCGGTTTGGAGGATGTCTTCATCCAACTCGTAACAGACGCGGCAGAGGAACGAAATTGAGCCGTTTTTCCTGGGCCAGCTTTGTCGCCATCGTGGTGAAAGAATTCATTCAAATGCGGCGTGATCGGCTAACTTTCGCGATGATGGTCGGGATTCCGATGATTCAACTTGCACTCTTTGGCTTCGCCATTAATTCCGACCCGAGACATTTGCCCACGGCCATCATCAATGCCGATCAAAGCGAATTTTCGCGCACCTTCCTCGCTGCGCTGAAAAACAGCGGCTACTTCGAATTAACACACATCGTACAAAGCGAAGCAGAAGCCAATCGTTTGCTGGATCAAGGAGAGGTGCAATTTCTCGTCACCATTCCCGCGACATTTTCGCGCGATCTGCTGCGCGGTGAGCGCCCCGCGCTATTGGTCGAAGCGGATGCCACCGACCCCAGCGCCACCAGCAATGCCATTGCCGCACTGAATGAGCTGGCGCGCAGCGCACTCGCGCACGACCTTAGCGGTTCGGCCCAACGCGCAGCGGGAGGCGCAAGCGCAGTCGAGCTCATCATTCATCGCCGCTATAACCCGGAAGGCATTACCCAACACAATATCGTGCCGGGCTTGATGGGCGTGATTCTGACCATGACCATGATTATGATGACGGGGCTAGCCATGACCCGTGAACGCGAGCGTGGCACCATGGAGCATTTGCTAGCAATGCCGGTACATCCGCTAGAAGTCATGCTGGGTAAAATCGTACCTTATATCTTGGTGGGGTATATCCAGGTGATCCTGATCCTGACCGCGTCCACGCTTATATTTAAAGTGCCGATCCAGGGCTCGCTGATGTTGCTATTGTTCTGCGTATTGATGTTCATCGCGGCGAATCTATCTGTCGGCATCATGTTCTCCACCATCGCGCGCAATCAAATGCAGGCGATGCAGATGACCTTCTTTTTCTTTTTACCCTCCATGCTGATTACCGGCTTCATGTTCCCGTTTCGCGGCATGCCGGTTTGGGCGCAACACCTGGGCGAAATCTTGCCGCTCACGCATTTTTTACGCCTGATACGCGGCATCATGCTCAAAGGCAATGGCGTACAGGAAACGCTCCCCCACTTATGGCCGTTGGCGCTGTTCATGTTGCTTGTGATTGCGCTAGGTTTGAAGCGCTTTAAACGGACGTTGGATTAAGTAGATTTGCGAATGCTTAGGGGTTGTGCTCAAAATTGAGGTAATGCGAACGTCTCTTGCTCGCGACTTTGCGGGCTACGGAAAATATCGAGAAGATTGTTTGTACAGCTTGCCAGGAAATCCGATTGTATTTTTATAGCGTTGCCACTTTTGACGGGCACTCAATTTTTCAACGCCGCATAAACCTTATGCAGCAAATGCTCCAGCGCCAATTTGCGGAATTCACCATCGCCCATCAGCTTGCCGAAAATTTCCTCATTGCCTTCCATGCGGTCGATTACTAGCCCCTCGAAAGCCTTCTCGAACACGTAGCGGAAGTCGTCCTTCGAATTTGTCTCCGCCGCTTTCTTCAGAATGTCGCTTTCGAGGGCTTCTTCCTGTATCTGGTCGAAGAAAAGCTGGTCGGCCTGGGTGAAGTCGGTGCCGAAGCGCTCGTTCAGAATATCGATCAACTCGGACAGCCTGACTTTTTCATCCTCCTGCCCGGTGCCCACATCGCCTGGCCCCTTTAACGGTTTGCCGTCCCCGACATTCAGGTCGATCTGGCCTTCGCTGATTTTTTGCAGGCGGTAGTACTGCAACTCCACTTCATCTTCCAGATGCAGCGGCCCGCCGCCTTCGCGCCGGGGCAACTTGGTGAGCAGGAAGCGCAAATAGGTATAGAGCCGTTCCAGATCGCTATCCTGATACGGGATCACCTGCGACAGAAAACCATACAGGTTGCGGTAATTCACCAGCAGCGTTTTCAACTCCTCGCGCTC
>JAYVBU010000093.1:0-3837 GCA_043750335.1 Betaproteobacteria bacterium
GCATTGAAGCTGCTATTTTAAGTAAAATTACGTTGGTATATACCGCTTAAAGCGCAGATTAACAAAAGTTAAATTTGTATATCGGCATGAACGGGAATATTTTAAAGTTCGGATCGATAAATAATATTCACTGCCATTCTCAATGGATTGGTGGGAGAGAGTGTTGATGAAGCTGAAAAATGCGCTGACGATTGCCAGTGCCACCGATGCAGGTTTGGTACGCAATTTTAATGAAGATAGCGTATCTGCCGTTGATGATTTGGGCCTCGTGGTCTTAGCCGATGGTATGGGTGGCTATAAGGCTGGCGATGTGGCGAGCGGTATGGCCACCATGATTATCGGGAATGAACTACAGGACCATCTCAGCAATAGCAGCCCCCATTCGAATGGCGTGGATTTGGAAACGGAGTTGTTGCGCACTGCTATAACTCGTGCCAATCAGGCGATTTATCATGCGGCGCGCAATAAAACGCAATTTCAGGGTATGGGCACAACCGTTGTAGCGACGTTGTTTCGCGATAATGTGGTTACGATCGCGCATGCTGGAGATTCGCGTTTGTACCGCTTGCGCGGAGAGCAATTCGAACAGCTCACTGTCGATCATTCCTTGTTGCAAGAGCAGGTTCAGTTGGGTTTGATTTCAGCAGAAGATGCGCGTGTTTCGCATAATCGCAATTTGGTAACGCGCGCGCTGGGCGTGTCTCAGACGATTGCGGTCGATATTCGGCAAGAGCGCGCCCAGGTCGGCGATATTTATTTGCTCTGCTCGGATGGTTTGAACGATATGGTGGACGATGCTGATATTGAACTGGCGATGTATTCGATCAGGGACAATATCCCCTTGCTGGTGCGACAGCTGGTGATGATGGCGAACGATAATGGTGGCCACGATAATATTTCCGTGGCGGCGATCAAGGTTGAGAAACCGTTTCCGCTACGTGCTGGTTTTTTTGCACGTTGGTTTGGCGCGCGGGCTTAAAGGACGAGATGCAAGATGGCTAAATTGGTTTTGAGCATGAATGGCTCAGTTCTCGGCAATTATTTCTTAGAGAAGGAACGTTTTTCCTTCGGTCGTAAGTCCACGTGCGACATCCATATCAACGATCAGGGCGTGTCCAAAGAGCACGCGGTGATTCTGACGGTGGGCAACGATCAGATTTTGGAAGATCTCGGTTCTACCAACGGCACCTTGGTTAACGGAGAAAAGGTCACGCGCCATATTCTGCAAAACGGTGATGTGATCGAAGTCGGGCGTTACAAGTTGCGCTATGTAAACGCCAAAGCCATACCGGACATGGATTTTGACAAAACCTTGATGATTCCGGCTTTTGACCGCACTAAATTGAAACAAGAGGGTGCAGCTGAAGAAGATGCGGATACCGTGGGTATTGCCACCGCAGTCGCGAACGCGCGCAATGTGAAAACAGTTTTTCCGCTGGGCGCGGTGCGCGCAATCGGCGGCGAAAGTGCGGGGCAGGAGATCGAGTTATCGCGTTCGATTACCGCGTTTGGCAAAGCGGAGGGCTCCGCCATCATCACGCGCCGTCCGGTGGGCTATTTTATTGTCTATGTCTCAGGTAAGAAGCGCCCCATCGTCAATGGTATTGCCATTGGTGACACGCCGGTGTCGCTGGATAATCTAGACCAAATTGAAGTGGGTGCGGATAAGTTGCAGTTTTATCTAAAATAGTGCGGATTAAAGCATCTGCGCTTCAAAAATCTCCCCGCTATGCCCTCGGCTATCTGAGCCCATCAGATATAGATAAAGCGGCATGAGCCTTGTCGGATCGGGCAAGGTGTTTTGTGCCTCGGCCGGGTGACTGACTAATCGCTGCGGCGCACGTACCGGCCCTGGGATCAGCACATTCATGCGTAAATTCGGATGCGCCGATAGTTCTTTCGCCCAAATGGTGACCAAGCCTTCTAGCGCCCACTTGGATACTGAAAAAGCGCCCCAGAACGCCATCGGCTGATGTCCGTGCGTTTCCGATGTCAAAAGCACTGCGCTATCCGGCGCTCGCGTGAGTAAAGGCAGGCAGGCGCAGGTCAACGCCGCCGGGGCGGCCAGATTGACGCGCAGTGTCCCCATCCATTGATCTAACGATTGATATTCGAGCGGGGCTAAGCCATCAAAGCGAGAGGCGTTGTGCAAGATGCCGTCCAGGCGGCCTAGCTGTTCAAAAATTGCCTGCGCCATTGATTGAAAGTCATCGTCACTCGCCTTGGCCAAATCCAATTTGAGCGCCATCGGCTCGGGGTATTCTTTTGCGACGATTTCGTCATACACGGCGTCGAGCCGTTTCTGATTTCGTCCGAGCAGGATCACGGTTGCGCCATGTTGTGCGTAGGCAAGGGCAGCTGTTTTGCCGATACCTTGGCCAGCGCCCGTAACCAGAATGACGCGATTCTTTAGTAAATCGGGGGCAGGGGAATAATTCATTTTAGTGCGTCCTGTATAGAGAGCGCGCATTGTATCCCGCTTCGAACCGCAGATTCGAGTGTGGCGGGGTACTCGCTAGCGGTATAGTCTCCGGCGAGAAACAGGCCTGCGATCGGCGTGGCTGTATCTGGCCGCATGATGGCGGGTGAACATGAAAAGGTGGCGCGCTTTTCTGCAATTACTTGCGACCATTTTTCTTGCGCGGGAAGCCCCAAATGAACATGCAATTCGTGTGTAATTTTTTTTACCAGCGTCGCATGGGGCAGTGCGCTATGTTCGCCATCGGCGCTGATAATAACGGCCATCAAACCTGCTTGACCGGATAAGGCACCACGATCAAAGACCCATTGGCTTAAGCCCTGCGATAAGCCCAGCATGGGAAAGAGTAAGCGCTGCGATGCATCATATTGCAGATACACCGTGTAGATGGGCTGATATGCAAAAGCGGAGATTTTATCCAGCATCGCTTGCAGCGGGGCGAGATGTCCGAGTAGAGCACCGACGCGAAAGGGTGGCACGGCGCAGATAAGCTTAGAAAAAGACGCCGACCCATGATCGCTATGCAGGATAAATTCTTTTCCGGTTACTTCAACGCGTTGAATGCGTTGGTTGAGATGAACCGTGCCGCCCTTGGCCGAAATATAGTGCGCCGCCGGATCGGGTAAAAGCTGCCCAAGATCAACGCGCGGCAAAATCAGCTTGCTGTCCTCACGCGTACCGAAGAAAGCATCGCGCAATACATTGACAAAAATTTGAGCCGAGGCCAAATGCGGCGGTGTATTCAGCGCGGCAAGGCAGAGGGGATGCCATAAATAGCTATTCAAAGCTGCACTTTGCCGATGCCTAGCGAGTAGGGTAGTCACGGCTTTGTCCGGTAGGACGCTAAAGCGTGCGCGCTTCAACGCGGCGAGAAAGCGCACTGCGGATAATTTATCGCGCAGCGGAATGCCGCGACTCTTGAGTAAACCTAAGCCCAGGTGCAAGGGAGCGGGCAACGCGGCGGCGCGCAGATAAAAATTGGGCGAAACTTGCAGCGTGAGCGGTGGCGCATGGCATGCGGCATGTACATCGACGCCTACGATGGCAAGCAGGCGTAAGGTTTCGCGATAGGCGCCGATCAGGATGTGCTGACCGTTATCGAGCACCATGCCGTTAACTTCAACCCGGCGCGCCCGTCCACCGAGTTGTGCGGCGCTTTCAAACAGCGTAACGGGAATGCCTTGTTTGACGAGGGTGACGGCAGCAGCGAGACCGGCCCACCCCCCCCCGATTACGGCGACGGACATACGTTTAGCTAAACACCCAGGTGCGCCAAGCAAGCCACAGCTTGTGCAGTGGTGTCAGGGTGATGCGCTGCGTGAGTACGCGAAAATTATCGCGCGCGATTTCATCCAACA
>JAYVBU010000094.1:0-3823 GCA_043750335.1 Betaproteobacteria bacterium
CAGGCCGCGCCCCGAAGCCGGCGAATTTTTTGAGTTTAAAAAGGGGAGTTGATCCGGCATGGGTGAGGGTTTGTTTCTCGCCTAGGTAAGCTCAAATGACCGCGCGCAGCGGCACAGACAGAACTTGCATGATTTCCCCTTTGGATTTGGCGTGATGCGCGACCGGGTTTCTTAATGAACCGCTTGGCTTCTGCGCACAATGACATCATTCTCAGTCAATGACGGTGGGATGGTCAAGGGGGAATGCAGGTGGGAGGCATCCCCGGCCCCATCATTCTTCAAATAGCTAAGCAATAACACAATATCCAAAGCGCGACCCTATTTCGGATTTGCGATTTGAAAACGTCCGCGCTAGGCGGACGTCGATGGGGAGATTTTTTTGGCGGCTAAAAAGAAATGTCATATAG
This sequence comes from Betaproteobacteria bacterium, assembly GCA_043750335.1. Taxonomy (GTDB): domain Bacteria; phylum Pseudomonadota; class Gammaproteobacteria; order Burkholderiales; family Thiobacteraceae; genus RBG-16-58-11. The sequence goes on from JAYVBU010000094.1 coordinate 408, forward strand.
CAAGATGTGACCCCTTCGCGCTATGACCCCTTCGCGTCGATTTCTGCTTCGGGTATGCGTGCCATCAATTCGTCCTCCGGGTAAAAACCTGTCAAGGGGGTTTGCAACAAAATAACTTGAGCGGTATATTACTCATATGGAGTTGTGTCAACTCTCGACCTTAGGAGCGGCGATATACTGATGGCCTCGCAATCATATCCATTGTGGCAATCGATGACTTCCGACGAGCAGCAGTTTTTCAAGGCGCTAGGAACGCGTATCGCGCAGTTGCGCCGTGAACAGGGGCTCAGCCAGCAGGCGCTCGCCGATCAACTCGGTATCGCGCAGCAAACGTTCGCCCATTACGAAGTGGGACGTGCGCGCATGCCGGTTTCTCTGTTACCCGAACTCGCCAAATTCTTCGGTGTGGGGGTCGATGATTTGCTGGGCCTGCGCAACGGCGCGGGCAAACGCGGACCCGCCCCTAAGTTTCAGCAACAGATCGAGCGCTTAGGCCAGTTGCCGAAGGCGAAGCAGAAAGTTGTGATGGAAATGCTGGAAGGAGTACTCGCACAAGCAAGCCGATAGCTTGTTTGTTTAGCGCGGTACACTTACAAATTTACGCTTGCTTTTTTAGCCGCTAAAAAGAGGTGGATTATGTTGAACAATAAACACGAGATTGAATTGATTGAGAAGCTAAAGGACTTGCCGCCGGAACGGTTGGCGGAGGTGGAAGATTTCGTGGATTTCTTGCGTGGCCGCGACGATGAACGCAGGCTCACGCGCGCGGCGGCGAAGCTCGCGGAAGGCGCATTCAACAAGGTATGGGATAACGAGAACGATGCCGAGTATGACCGGCTTTAAATTCGGCGATATCGTATTAGTACCGTTTCCGTTCACCGATCAATCGGCAGCGAAGAAGCGGCCAGCAGTGGTAATCAGTTCAGCAGCCTATCAACGCGAGCGGCCCGATCTCATCATCATGGCGGTTACCAGTCAGGTGCGCACGGCACTGACCGTGGGCGAAATCATTGTCAGCGATTGGCAAGGTGCGGGGCTGTTGAAACCCTCCGCTATCAAACCAGTGATCGCAACCATCGAGAAACCACTCGTCATCAAGACGCTCGGGCGGCTAAAGGATGATGATCAAGTAGCGCTCAGAAGCGCCATCGGTAAGATCGTCGGGTGAGGATCGGTCAGTAAAAATTACAACGCCCGCGTCAGCGGGCGTAGGGGGATATTTTTATTCCGCATCAAAACCGCTAAGCAGTATCACAATAACCGAGGCCCCCGTCACAAATCACACCGTTCTTTAAGAAAGACCTTCAACGTTTTCCCAGCCAATGCAGCATCAAGCCGTTTTTCCATTTTCCAGTAAACGGGCACCTTAGTGCTATCCTTATCGAGTGCATAGCCGTCGGGCAAAATGTGAGCAACACTATCTACATAGATATGTTCACTTTTCGCCTCACCAACAGCGATGGCGATACACATGAGATTAACCTTTGTTTTAGCCTGCTTGAGATGATCAAAGAGTAGCGAGCCATACACCAAAGATTTTTCAATTTCATTTTCATGAAATGGTTTTATCTCGACAACCTCAGCGTAAACGCTCCCACCATTCCATTCGAACTTATCTCTTAAGTGCATTTCCTCGTTACAGCCAAACATTGCTAGCAATAAACAAGCACATATACATTTGAATAAATTTGCGCTCAATTTGCATTTCCTTTCCAAGCAATTTTTATGTTTCTCCCCAGAAATCCCTAGTTCGGGAAAAGATCGGCTGGGCCGTCGTCGGGCGGGTCAGGCAGGAACGAGGGTAATTGCTGATACCATGAATTAGGTTTGCAGAAGGGGTCACAGAAGGGGGCACATCTTGTATTGCCACATTTGTCTTGCGTACAAATGGGGTCACAAATAGGGCCAGACAATCATGGCACTCGGTTAAGCATTCTCTGCGCAAGAATCAAATCACGTGCAACTTGGCGCGGCATGGTTAACAGCGGCAAATTCTTTGGTCGTCGTTTCTTTGCGCGAGGCTCAATCCTATTCGGTCGTTTCGGTAATCGCAGCGTGGCCATGCTGCGTAGTACAGTCGCAATCAGTGCGTGAATTTCAACGCTCGATGTTTTGCGCAATTGATCGGCGAATACGCTCAACAAGCGCTTAGCGCCGGTAAAGCTCAGCATGCGTGGCAAGATGCCCGCGAGTAATGCCGCTTTCGCCATCGCCCAGCGCACTAAGTTGTAAGCCAAGAAATAAACCGCAATCTCCTTTTCTACCATCGGCTGAGATTTGCAACGCAGCACATCCATCTCTAACGTGGCTTTGATGGTGCGGAAATCTACCTCAATGTTCCAACGCATCTTGTAGAGCGCGCCAAGATCGCGCGCTGAGGCGAATTTAGAATCAAGCAAGGTTGTGATCAGAATTCGTCCATTCACCTCTACCTCACGCATCGTGATGAAGGCTGGGTAGCGTGCGTATTCCTCTGCGCTCATCGTCTTCGGTTTTTGCGGTCGCGGCCATTGCACAAGGTGGTCGTTTTTGCCGAGTCGTTGACCGCGCGTAAAGTCGGTGATCCGCGCTCCATGCTGTGCCATCACCACATCGGCGCGTTGCCGCATCGCACCCTCAATAATCCACCAAGTCGCTAACAGAGCGTCGGCCAGCATGATGTCACCAGCGTTGAGTTTGTCGATCAAGTTGCCCAAGAGGCTTTGCTCTCCGCTCCCCTTGCCTTCGCATGGCGCGATTTGATAACCCAGTATTGCGCCACTGGCCAAGCCAATGAGCGCGCCAATCCGTGCAACAGGAAACCCTAAGCCCGGCTTTTGTTCGCGGCTTTGTGGATAGGCCTGCTGGTTGCTCTCCGTGTCAGGCATCGACACGACGGTGCCATCGAACAATTTGACAGATCGACCTTGCCAACGCCAATGGGCTGGGGCCGATGTTTCCAGTTGCGCGCCGAGTGCGCTGCTAAGCGCGATCGGTAGGGTGAGCGGTAATCGGCTACGGGCATCGCAGTAAGAGCCCGTATTGAGTGCGTTCGAAGATTCTCCCTGCGCGATCCGTTCCGATAGCCGACGCCCCACCACATCCTGGCAGGCGCGATCCGCCGACAAAACCTGTCCCACGAATAGGCGCAGCGTATCCAGCGGGGCGTATATGCGGTCGCGGTAGCCTGGGGACTGTGCGCTCATCACGATTGCCATCGTATGGTCGCCTAGCGCGTGATCGAAAACGCCTGTGTCGCCTTGAAGAAACTGTCTTCCGAATAGCATTGCCTTCTGCCTGATTCGCTCAACTTTGATATCCTTCATGTGGGCTGACCTCCTGTGTTGGGTGACTTTCGTTTCGCAACAAAAGCCTACCACCAGAAGTGCTCAGCCCACCTATTTTCAGGGCTTCAGGGGCTTAACCGAGTGCCATGA
>JAYVBU010000095.1:0-8345 GCA_043750335.1 Betaproteobacteria bacterium
GATTCCGAATAACATGATAACGGATCGTAATAAGCAAAACTTGAGGCCGCATCCGTCTCAATCGGCTTGACACCGTACCCGATAAAAACTACTTTAGCGATCCCTACTTGCCGAAATATTCCCTAAATTATCAAATGGTAATCGAGAAACTCGGCCGCTACGTAATCGTCGAAGAAATCGGCCAAGGCGCCATGGGCGTCGTATATAAGGCCGTTGACCCGCTTATTGATCGCACCGTGGCGATCAAGACGATCAATCTCGACCTCTCTAAAGAAGAGCTAGCGAACTTCGAAAAACGGTTTCAACGCGAAGTCCAATCCGCCGGCAAGCTAAACCACCCCAATATCGTCACGGTCTATGACGTTGGCCGGACCGAAGGCGTGGCTTATATGGCCATGGAGTTTCTCGAAGGAAAAGAGCTGCGCGAGATTTTAGATTCCGGCGTCGTGTTACCCATCGAAAAAGTCATGCACATCGCTACCCAAGTCGCCGAAGGCCTCGGGTTTGCCCATGAACATGGCATTGTGCATCGCGATGTAAAGCCTTCCAACGTTATGGTGCTAAAAAACGGCCTAGTCAAAATCACAGATTTTGGCATCGCCCAAATGTCCTCCGGCACACGCACCATTTCCGGCATGGTCATGGGCTCCCCTAAATACATGTCGCCTGAACAAGTGGTGGGGCAGACCGTAGATGGCCGCTCGGACATGTTTTCACTGGGGGTGATGATTTATGAAATGCTCACCGGCAAAACCCCTTTCTCCGGCGACAATATCAGCGCGATCATGTACCAAATCTTGAATGATGATCCGATCCCGCCCAAGACTTTCAATCAAAGCATCCCTGATTCGATCAATTTCATCGTACTCAAAGCGCTCGCGAAGCACCCTGACAAGCGCTACCAAAATGCCAAGGAAATGGCGCGTGATCTGAAGCGCTATAAGTCACTTGAATTGCCAGCACCGGGTGAAGAACCCAAGCAACCTGACCCAATGGAACGGCGCAAAATCATACGCGACCACATGGGTGATGAAACACAGATCATCCCCAGCTTGGTCGTAGATGGACAAACTGCTTTTGCGAGCAGCCGCGCCACAATGCAGGAAACGTGGTGGGCCGGATTGACCTTCCAGCGGTTTTTACTTTACGCCGCGATACCCGCCATGATTATTACCTTCGCGGTGGTCGTCACGCTTAGCAAATTGCGTCAGCCTCCACCCCCCCCTGCGGACGTACCTGTCGCAAGCGCTCCATTGCCTGTTGTTGCCACGCCAAGCACCGAAATCACTCCTCAAACTGAGCTCGTGACACCAACACCCGCTACACCAACAAAAGTTGGTCCTAGCAATATGACCGACCTGAGCGGCAACGGAAAAACCACCGACAAAACAAAGCTGAAATCAGAAAAGACGAGACCCAGCAAAACCGATCAAATACCAGCAAAAGCCATCGAAGACACCCCAAAAGCAGCGACAGCAGGAGAAGCCTCGGTGACCTTTGCAATCAGCCCTTGGGGCGAGGTATTTGTGGATGGCAAACGCCAAGGTGTCAGCCCACCGCTACGCGATCTGAAACTTAGCCCGGGCAAACACACGATCCTGATTGTCAATGAAACCTTCAAGCCCTATTCACAGTCGATCGAATTAGCGCCGGACAGCACTTTCAAAATAAAATACAGGTTTCAAAACTAATGGGATGGATCATGAACTCACTGCGTTGGCTAGCCGTAACCATGCTGATACTGCTCGCAGCAGGATGCGCGTCACAAACCGCCCGCGATACAGGCTTGGATAAGCTTTCTCTGCGCAAAGCTGAACAAGCCCTCAATGTCGGCGTTCAGCAGTATGAAGATGGCGAACTGAAAGCAGCACAAAAAAGTCTGTTAGAAGCACTCAATCTCGGTCTCGCATTCGATTCCGACAAAGTCGCTGCACACAAGCATTTGGCTTTCATTTACTGCTCGTCAAATCAAGAGCGGCAATGCCGAGACGAATTCAGGCGCGCGTTTGATGTCGATCCCAGCTTTAAGCTGGAACGCGCTGAAATCGGCCACCCAGTTTGGGGGCCCGTGTATAACGCAGTGCGCGCTGATTTATTATCCAAGGGAAAAATTAAGTAAAGCATGCTTTAAACGGGTGCATAGCCAGCGCATGCAAGCATCCTCATTTATAGATAAATTCCAAACGCGTACCCGCCATCTCGATGATATCGTGATCTTGTAAATGATAAGGGGTGGCACCCACCTCTTCGCCATTCACGAGCGGATAGTGTGCTCCTTCTACATAGGTCAAAAAATACCCCACCGATCTTTTGGCGATAACGGCTGTCTGCATGCCTGGCTTCCCCAATGTCAGCACCGGCTTATCGAGCGACAGTTGCCTGCCCGCGCCATGCCCGCCCATTAAACGCAACACCCCAGCCGCGCATTCCCCAGGCTTTTCATCTTCAACGGCTTGCTGGGTCTGCGGCCCTGATAGCAAATCGCGCGTCAGCACCATGCCGGGCTCCTGACCCAGATCAATCAAAGATTCCTCCGCGCGTGTTGCGGCCTGAGGCATACTCGTCTTGGCCGTTTTGGCGATGGTCGTGGCCCAACTGCTCTCTGGCATGACCCATGGTTCAAAGTGAAATTTCAGAACGAATGCAGCGATACTGATTTCGTCACCATCCTGCAAGTGATGATTCTTGACCAAACGACCATCTACGCGCACGCCGTTTGTGCTTCCCAAATCTTGCAGAAAGGAATCATTGCGGATGTTGGTAATGAGCGCATGCTCGCCGCTAACCGATAGGTGATCGAGTTGCACATCGCTATCGGCACGGCGACCTACTTTGATACGCTCGCGGTCAAGCTGGCGCTCTTTGAGGATATTGCCATTCTGGTCGTACACAATCAGTTTGGACATGCCACCACCGCTCGCCGCCGAAACGGCGCTAGGCTTAATTGGCCCGTGCCAGAATCAGCGAAATGTTGTCGTATCCGCCCTTTTGGTTGGCGGTATCAATTAACTGATGCGCCGCTGCTTCCAGATCGCCCTCTGCATGATCGATCACGAATTGGATTTCATGATCGTCCAACATATCAAACAGGCCGTCTGAACACAGCAGGAACAAATCTCCATGGAGCACGGGTTGCTCTTGCACATCAACTTCTACCCCTGAATCCACGCCTAAGGCGCGCGTAATCAGTCCCCGGTTACCGGCAAATCGCGCCTGCTCCGGCGTAATTAAGCCATATTCGATTTGCTCTTGCAGCACCGTATGATCTACCGTGAGCTGCTCAAAGTGCCCTTGGCGCAAGCGATAAACTCTCGAATCACCAATACTGGCGATCGTAACGCGAGCACCGCAAAACAAAGCCGTTACCAGCGTAGTGCCCATGCCGGACAGGTTAGGCTGTAACAAGCCCAACTGAAAAATCTCGCGGTTTGCCTTGGCAATCGCAGTGCATAAGCGAACTGCCACTTGGCTCAAACCTGGGGTATTTGACTCCTCCTGCGGCAGCGTCAAGGCCAGTTGCCGAAATTCGCTGGAAACGATATTGACTGCCATCGCGCTCGCAATCTCGCCGCCATTGCACCCGCCCATACCGTCAGCCAGCACCAGTAGGCCGTTCTCGGCATCAAAGTCGAGACTGTCCTCATTGCTATCACGCACTCGCCCGACATCAGAGCGTACGGCACAGCTTACCTGCGTCGCACGGGGCGGGGTGGATCGCCATTCAGGCGCGATGGTCTGTGCGGCTTCCACTCAGTATCGCTCCACCAGACTTGGCTTACGCTCCACGGTTTGCATCGTAAAAACCACCTTTAATCAGTTAATTGTCTGTTATTTTACGCATTTTAGATAAAGCAAAATTGCGTAAAATTACATTGTCATTATATGATTTTTACCAGCATTTCGCAAGCGCTTGATCTAACCTTTCCACCGTGATGATTTCCATCCCGCTGATAGCTTGCTTTGGGCGATTGGCTTTTGGAATAACGGCACGTGTAAAGCCAAGTTTAGCCGCTTCTTTCAATCTTTCTACGCCACGCTGCACTGCTCGCACCTCGCCCGCCAAACCGACCTCACCAAAAACAACGGACTTTCCGGGAAGGGGCTTGTTTTTTAGGGAAGAAACAATCGCCAGCAAAACCGCTAAATCCGCCGCAGGCTCGGTTATACGTACCCCGCCTACCGCATTTACGAATACATCTTGGTCAAAACAAGCGACCCCACCATGCCGGTGCAACACTGCTAGCAACATGGCTAAACGATTTTGCTCCAGTCCCACGGTGAGTCTGCGTGGATTGGGCGCATGCGCTTCGTCCACCAAGGCTTGAATTTCTACTAAAAGCGGTCGTGTGCCTTCCTGCGTCACCATCACGCATGAACCAGGTACGTCTTGTCCATGATGTGACAAAAACAAAGCCGATGGATTGCTCACCTCGCGCAGACCTTTCTCGGTCATGGCAAACACACCTAATTCATTCACTGCGCCAAAGCGATTTTTGAAGGCGCGCACTAAGCGGAAACTGGAGCTGGTATCTCCCTCAAAATACAGCACGGTATCGACGATATGCTCCAGCACACGCGGCCCGGCCAACGCACCCTCTTTCGTGACATGGCCGACGAAGATAATTGAAGTGCCCGCCTGCTTAGCGTAACGCGTGAGTTGCGCCGCGCATTCGCGCACCTGCGCCACGCTGCCGGGTGCCGATTGCAGCGCCTCGGAATACACGGTTTGAATCGAGTCGATGACCGCGACCTTGGGCTGCTCGCGCTTTAAGGTGCTGATTATTTTTTCCAGGCTGATCTCGGCCAGCAGTGTGACCGATTTCGCATCGAGTGCGAGCCGCTTGGCCCGTAGCGCGATTTGCTGTGGCGACTCCTCGCCGCTGACGTACAACACTTTTTGTGTCGCACTCATATGCGCCAAAGCTTGCAGCAACAGCGTTGATTTACCGATGCCGGGATCACCACCGATCAAGACCACCGCGCCCTCGACCAAGCCGCCGCCCAACACCCGATCCAGCTCCGCCACGCCAGTCGGTGCGCGCGCAACTTCGACCGCATCCACCTCTGCCAGGGTTTGCACTTTGCCATCGGCCGCCAGTGCGCTATAGCGATTAACACCCGCGCTGGGCGTGGCCTCGGCAACGGTTTCAATCAGCGTGTTCCATGCGGTGCAATGTGGGCATTGGCCCTGCCATTTCAGGCTCTGGCCACCACAATCGGTGCAGGTGTAAATCGATTTTTCTTTTGCCACGTTTAGTCCTCAATAACCGGGACCCGCTCAGCGCGGGCGCATAGTAATTCATAACTGATCGTCCCTGCGGCACGCGCAACTTCATCTACCGGCATACCATCACCCCATAAGGTAACCGGGCTGCCGACCCCCGCATTTGGCACTTGGCTGAGATCGACTACCAGCATATCCATCGACACGCGGCCCAGGGTACGTGTGCGCTGCCCCATGACGAGAATTGGTGTACCGGTTGCGGCATGGCGCGGATAACCATCGGCGTAACCACAGGCTACGATGCCGATGCGCATATCGGCCTCGGCGCGGTAAGTGCCGCCATAGCCGACAGGCTCGCCGTTTTTTATGTTTTGAACGCCGATGATTTCAGACACCAGGCTCATTGCGGCTTGCAAGCCCAGATCGCTTGCACGCTGCGCAGCCATGGGGGATGCGCCATAGAGCATGATGCCCGGGCGCACCCAGTCGCCGTGGGTTTCGGGGTAGCGCAGGCAGGCGGCAGAATTAGCGAGGCTGCGTGGCAAAGAAAAACCGTGTGTCAGCGTGTTGAAGCGCGCGAGTTGATCGTCCACTCCGAGCGCTTCATCCGCTGTCGCAAAATGCGTCATGAGCGTGATCTGGCCCACGATGGCGCAGGCTTGCAGCGCAGCCAGCGCGGCGGAAAATATATCCGGTGCAAATCCTAAACGATTCATACCGGTATTGATTTTAATAAACACACTAAGCCGCACCGGCGACCAGCCGCGCTTGAGCATCTCGATCTGTTCGATGCTGTGCACGACAATGCTTAGCCCCAGCTCAGACACGATACTTAATTCACCAGGATGGAACACGCCTTCCAGTAACAGGATAGGTTGGGTGAACCCTGCTTCGCGTAAGCACACCGCTTCTTCGATGTTCAATACTGCGAAGCCGTCGCTATCCTCCAAGGCGCGCGCCACGCGCAACAAGCCGTGGCCATAGCCATTTGCTTTCACTACGGACATGATTTTGGCGGTCGGCGCGGCTTGGCGCGCGACGAGAAGATTGTTAACGAGTGCTGCGGGGTGGACGATGGCGCGGATGGGACGGGTCATGTTTATGCTGGCCGTCATTCCTGTGCGCGCTGTCTATCGATCTTGATAATTCCCATGCGCTAAATTCTCAAAACGCGTGTACTCGCCCTGGAACGCCAAACGCACCGTGCCAATCGGGCCGTTACGCTGTTTGCCGATGATGATTTCGGAGGTGCCTTTATCTGGCGTCTCGGGGTTGTACACTTCGTCGCGGTAGATAAACAAAATCACGTCGGCATCTTGTTCGATAGCGCCGGATTCGCGCAGGTCGGACATCACCGGGCGTTTGTTGGGGCGCTGCTCCAGGCTGCGATTGAGCTGTGACAGCGCGACAACTGGCACGTCCAATTCTTTCGCCAGCGCTTTGAGTCCGCGTGATATTTCTGAAATCTCGGTCGCGCGATTCTCGCCCTGGCTAGAGCCGGACATGAGCTGCAAATAATCGATTACGATCAGGCCCAGCTTGCCGCATTGACGATGCAGGCGGCGCGCACGGGCGCGCAGATCCAGCGCGGTGAGCGCTGCCGATTCGTCGATATACAGTGGCGCATCGTTTAACTTGCCGACAGCGTAGGTGAGCCGCTCCCAATCATCATCCTGCAAGCGCCCGGTGCGTACTTTGTGCTGATCCAGTTTGCCGACCGATCCCATCATACGCATCACCAATTGCGTGCCTGCCATCTCCATACTGAACACGGCGACTGGCAAGCCGGAATCGAGCGCGACGTTTTCGGCGATGTTGAGCGAGAACGCGGTTTTACCCATAGAAGGGCGCCCTGCAACGATCACCAGATCGCCCGGCTGCAAACCTGAAGTCATGCGGTCCAAATCGGTAAAGCCGGTGGGAATACCGGTAATGTCACTCGGATTGTCGCGCTGGAACAGCATGTCGATGCGCTCGACTACTTGGGTCAGCAGCGGTTGCAATTCCATAAAGCCTTGCTTGCCGCGCGCGCCCGCTTCAGCAATTTTAAATACTTTTCCCTCGGCTTCATCGAGTAGCTCTGCCGCCGAACGACCAGAAGGGTTGTAGGCGGAATCGGCAATCGCCGTGCCCACTTCCACCAAACCACGCAAAATGGCGCGGTCGCGCACGATCTCGGCATAGCGCCGGATATTGGCGGCGCTGGGGGTGTTTTGCGCCAAGGCACCAAGATAGGCCAAGCCACCCACAGTGGTCAGCTCGTTGCTATTTTCCAGCGACTCAGAAACCGTCACCACATCGGCTGGTTTGCTGCCATCGAGCAGCTTGGTGATGTGGCGATAGATCAGGCGATGATCGTGGCGGTAAAAATCCTGCTCGGTAATTAGATCGGCGATACGCTCCCAGGCGCTATTTTCGAGCAACAGACCACCCAGTACGGACTGCTCGGCTTCGACCGAATGCGGGGGGAGTTTTATCGCGTCGAGTTGGTTATCGCCCATGGCTTACTACTCTATCTGGATGATGCGGGAAAAAGAGGTTAGCACAGAAAACAGATGGGCTATAAACCCTTGTCGCCCCAAACAAAAACGGGCCGCAGCGCGGCCCGTTTTTGATTACCTGCAACAAATACTTAGGCAGCAGCCCCAAGCACTGAAACCGTGATATGGGTCGTGATGTCGGTATGCAAAGCCAAAGTCACCGCGTGGTCGCCGATCTGCTTGATCGGGCCTTGCGGCATGCGTACTTCGGATTTAGTCACTTCAAAGCCTTGGGCTTTGAGTGCATCCACGATATCGACGTTGCTAACAGAACCAAACAACTTACCGTCCGGACCAGCTTTTTGCGCAATCTGCACCATGAAGCCTTCGAGCTTCTGGGCACGATCTTGCGCTTCGGCTAGGTGTGCGGCTTGCTGCTTTTCTAATTCTGCGCGGCGGGCGTCGAATTCCTTTAAGTTGGAATCCGTAGCGCGCTTGGCTTTGCCCTGGGGGATCAGGAAATTACGCGCATAGCCATCTTTCACTTTCACCACATCGCCGAGTTGGCCGAGGTTGACGACTTTTTCCATCAGAATGATTTGCATGGCGCGCTCCTTAGTGCAGGTCGGTGTAGTGCAGCA